>CACZNY010000052.1 GCA_902782655.1 uncultured Lachnospiraceae bacterium | reverse complement strand
TGGATTACAGGACTGATATTGAAACGAATCTGTTCAGGGATTACTATGCCAATAATCTCATGCGTTATATTACAAAGGAGTACCGAGAAGGAAAAGCAGGCAGTTTTGAGCGGGATCCCTCAGGGCAGGGGATCAATTATAAAAATTACGCTGAAATGATCTATCTGTATTATATTTCGAAAGACTGCAGTCCGCAGGACAAGATCAGCTTGTCCTGCAGCATGATCAACAGAGTTCGGGAAAAACAGTATAACAGAGGAAAGATTGACACCCGGTCGGTGGGAGGCACTGCGTTTTTCAAGGGACTCTTCACCGAAGACATATTGGCTGAATCCGAAGATGAATTTGAAGAGTTCATATGCATGAACTACAACTGTGACACATATGACGCTTATACCACAAACGAGGAAATAAGGCAGACAAGGATCAATGACCTGGAGATAGAACCGGAACAGCTGTCTGCTCACAAAGTGTACGGCTCTGTAATGGAAGCATTGAAAAGGATTGGAATTGATCCGGATAACTGCAGATATGGTCTGTGGTTTACTGATGTCGACGCCTTTGAAATAAGAACCTTTAGAAAAATCTGGGATCGAATCCCGGATATTGACAGAGAGAAGGTCCGGGAATTCATGGACCTTCTTAAGGGAATAAACAGCTTTCTGAAAAATGCGGTTGACTGTGACAAAAGCCCAGCTACAGTTACAAGGACGTCCATCATAGCAGCATATTATTACTACTATAATGCAGTACACGAAGGGGATTCTGCCGACAGATGGAAAAGTTATGAGGAGCTGTTCTACAACTTCAAGAAGGATATCGATCCAAAGTTAAAGAAAGCGTACTATCAGGAGCTAAACGGGAAAAATATCTTTGATGTAGTAGTGACCTTTTCTTCCTATGCATATTTAAACGTGTAACAGGTACAGATATGCTCGTCTTCCGGAGCGGAACGTTGGCAGTCTTTGTTATGCATATTTAAACGTGTAACAGGTACAAATATACAGGTACAGGTATCGAAAAGGGGGAAAACAAGAACGGTGATCAAGCAATTCAGTCGGATGGGAAAATACCATTTAGAGACAAGTGGTTAAAATCAGGACGCCCTTTGCTATGGAGACGGTTCTGATCTGTTCCGATGGCTCCCGGCGCCAAATGTATCTGAAGAACAGGATTCGGCCGGAGGTGGAGCAGATGATCCTGGAAAAGAAATACGATTCAACCATGGACTATCTTGATGATCAGAACTGCCTTGATGATTACAGCTTCATATCTTTGGATGTGCAGCAAACCGGGAGAAAATGTGCATGAAAGAACGCCAATATTTGAAAAAAACGATCCTTCTCTGTAGTGAGATCGACGGCACTGTCTTTAAGAGACTCTTTCATATCGTAAGGAGGGAAGATGAGGGATCCTCCGCAGTCTGCTACGAAGCTTATCACGAAAAAAGCGGCAGGGGCATATTAAAGGAGTTCTATCCCCAGGCTGCCTTTGGCCTGGAGCGGAACAAGGATGGACAGCTGGTCCATCCCTTAGAGTTCCCGGATGCCTATGATCGTTTTAAAAAAGCGGAGAAAGAATATCTTGAGCCTTATAATATGCTGCTTGATGCCAAACAGAATGGTGTGAATCAGGATCTTGCTACTTTTATCCCTGAATTTGAAATCTACCACGGCTGTGACGCGGATGGAAACATAATAGGCACAACCTATGTCTGGACTCCGGAACCGAAGCTTGATACCTTTGAGAGTATCTGCCAGGAGATTCACAGACACCCTGAAAAAGAACCTGAGCACAAGCTTGTCACTGTATTGACTGCTGTAGAATCTCTCACCAAATGTGTCTGCGCCCTCCACAGTGCAGATATGATTCACCGGGATATCAAGCCAGCTAATTTCGGATTTCTTAATCGCTCCAACGAAACGCTGACACAAGCGATTACCTTATTTGACATTAACTCAGTATGTTCTGTTTTCGGAGACAATGAAGAGGTCATTGGTACCGAAGGATATATGGAACCGGAAGCAGGATATGAGGAGCCGGACAATCAGACGGACATTTAT
>CACZNY010000051.1 GCA_902782655.1 uncultured Lachnospiraceae bacterium | reverse complement strand
TATCCTGAAGCCCAGATCCACGACGATGCTGCATATCTGTCCTACCCCGGTATTAACCTGCATATCAAAAAGCAGGGAGATAAGTCCACCCATGCCGTTGATATAATTCCATACTACTCCGAATATGACAAGGAGCTTGGCAATGGACAATCCGAGATCCACCAGCTTCTTTTTGGAAAAGATCTTTTTTATACCGCTTAAGGGGCTGAGCTTATTTAATTTGGGCTGCAGAGGCTTGGAGGTGACCTTCCATTTGACCTGCAGGATATTGGTAAGCAAAGCTATCACAACGCCTACTCCGAAGATCGGAAGCAGCAGGATAATGATGCGAAGCAGTGCGAACCGGAGTATCCTAACAAAATCCCCCGTGGATATATAGCCGCCGGTAAGCTCTGTGAATTCGGGGATCACACCGTAAATATACTTTATTACATTTAAAAAGCTCTCACCGATGTACAAACCTACGAAACGAAGTGTAAGAAACAGCGCTATCAGGGAGACCGCATTGCAGATTTCCTGACTCTTGGCGACCTGACCGTCCTTCCTTGCATCCTCGAGCTTTTTAGAGGTCGGCTCCTCGGTCTTCTCTCCGCCGGGACCGTCATCCGCAAAAAACTGAAGATCAAGGGGGAGAAGCAAAGCCGCATCCCCTGCAGGACTATTGATTTTATCAGCAATATACGGTATCATCCCGCAGACATTCCTCCGGAAAAGTTGGTAAACATCACCTTCATCTCAGAGAAGATAAAATCAGAGATGGCAGGCAGCATACCTATAGTCAAAAACAAAACACTAAGGCCTACAAGTATCTTCAGCTGCATACCGACGGAAAACATATTCATCTGGGGAGCTATCTTCGCCATAATGCCCAGTACGGCATTGAGCAGGAGCATCACCCCGAAAACAGGCAGGAAGATCCTGAACCCTATAACGATATAATCAGTCATGAAGGAAGCCATTGAATTAAAAAGGCTGTCCATATCAAAAACTATCCGTCCTGTCGGTATCAGCTCGTAGCTGTCGACAAAGGCTCTGAGTATCCACTGGTACATATCCGTCACACACAGTATCAGAAGCAGTGAATACTGATAAAGGGTTCCCGTGAAGCCGGTGCTCACCCTGGTCACGGGATCAAAAAAATTCACCATGGACAGGCCTATGTCCATGTCCGACAGGGTTCCCACGAACTGCATGATATACATGCAGAGATTAGTGGAAAGACCAAGCAGCACTCCTGCCATTGCTTCCTTGATCACCAAAGAAGCATAGCCCAGAAGAGTATCATACTGAAGCACATAGTGGGGCACCACAAATCTGTATAATAAAAAAGCCACCACCAGTGAAAATCCAACCTTTACCCTCCTCGGCACGTTATTCGTGGAGAAGAAGGGAGCCGCGAACACAAAACAGGATACTCTTGTCACAACCAAAAGATAAAACTCAAGATCCTGTATTGAAAACGAATAATTAAACATCCGTCCCCTGTCCTCCGGATTTACTTCACATAGAGGCTGAAGTCACTCCAGAGTCTTGTCATAAGCCCTACCATATTATCAAGCATCCAGTGTCCCAGAAGAAGAATGCCCGCAAAGATCGCAAGCACCTTAGGCACAAAGGTAAGGGTCTGCTCCTGTATGCTGGTGACTGTCTGGAAAATGGATATCGCAAGTCCGACCACTAAAGAGGTAAGGAGCAGCGGCGCCGAGGTAATGATTATCACATATAAAGTTTCCCTGGTTATCTGTGTAACCGCCGATATATCCAAAGCCTTAGCCTCCCGCTAATAAAATGTTTTCACCAAAGACCCTATGACCAGATTCCAGCCGTCCGCCAGTACGAAAAGCAGGATCTTGAAGGGCATGGATACCGTGGTCGGCGGCAGCATCATCATTCCCATGCTCATCAGGGTGGACGCCACTACCATGTCAATGACTATGAAAGGTATATATATCAAAAATCCTATGATAAAGGCTGTGCGCAGCTCGGATATCATAAAGGACGGGATAAGCACTGCATTGGGTATGTCATCTATGCCCTCCACCTCCTCAATACCTGCTATATCAAGGAAAAGACGGACATCCCTCATCTGGGTCTGTCCGTACATGAAGGTACGGAGCGGTGCCATGGCAGTCTCGATAAATTCATCCTGCGTCATCTCCCCCTTTTCATAGGGCTGGAACGCATTGACATTTATCTCATTGATGGTGGGCTGCATTATGAAAAAAGTAAGAAATAATGCCAACCCCACAAGAACCTGGTTCGGAGGCGCTGTCTGAGTCCCCACAGCCGCCCTCACGAAATGCAGAACCACCAGTATCCTGGTAAAAGAGGTCAACATCAAAAGAAGGAGCGGAGCCATCGCAAGAAGCGTCAGGATCACGAGCATCCTCAACGCGCCACTCAGGTTTCCGTTGCCGTCATTATATGTAATATTCAGGTTATTGCCGACATTGAGTTCATCGAGATCTCTCCTGTCATCCGAAGCACCCGGTTCATCTATGACAGTCTGGGCATCATAGCCGTCTCTGAGCATGCCGATATTATTGTACATGCTCGATCTCTCTCCCGGAGTCTCCTCAAGAGTCTGTGTAGAGGCGCCTCCTATATCCCTGTTTGTAGCAATGTCGTTATTGGCATAGGCAAATACAGGAAATGCAAAAGTGAACACAATGAGCATCGGCAGGAGTATTGTTCTCACCAGCCTATGTATTCTCATTCTTTTTTCCCAATCTGGCCTTGGCCTTCTCCACAAGCTCCTTAAAGTCACAGGCGGAAGCATCATCCTGCCTTCTGACTATGGAATCCTCAGGTATATCGCCGAGATATGTTATCTCATCCTTTCCGATGCCTACGGCAATGTACTTGGACGCAGTACGTACTATGGCAATATACTTGGATGGAGCTACCTTAGCGGAATCAATGATCTCTATATTTCCGGTCGCAACCTTATTCCTGGCATATCCTCCCACGAGCCTCGTGGTAAAATATGTCACGGCAAGGACAAGGGCAAATATAGCAAGGACAGTGACCAGCTGAATGAAGCCGTCAGAGCCCAATCATCCCACTACTTTCTTTACTGCCTCCAAGACTCTTTCTGCCTGGAACGGCTTAACTATGAAATCCTTGGCTCCTGCCTGGATAGCCTCGATAACCATTGCCTGCTGTCCCATAGCAGAGCACATGATAACGAGTGCCGCGGGATCAGAGCCCTTAATGGCCTTGAGCGCCTGAATGCCGTCCATCTCAGGCATCGTGATGTCCATCAGCACAAGATCGGGCTTCAGCTCGTTGTACTTCTCTACAGCCTTCGCACCGTTCTCTGCCTCTCCGGCGACATTGTAGCCATTCTTTGAGAGGATGTCCTTGATCATCATCCTCATGAACGCTGCATCATCACAGATCAGAATGTTCTTTGCCATAATTTTGTAAACTCCTTATTTAATAATTTCAGTTACCCTTACTCCAAAACTTTCGTCGATAACGACGACCTCGCCCTTGGCCACGTTCTTGCCGTTTACTAGCACGTCTATCGGCTCTCCTGCGATCTTGTCAAGCTCTATGATAGTACCCGGTGAAAAATCAAGTATATCATTAATTGACTTTCTTGTCCTGCCCAATTCCACAGTGACCTCAAGCGGCACATCCTTTATGAGGTCTATATTCTCCTGCGGCTGCATCGGATTGATGTCGTTGGAGAATGTGGCAAACTGTGCCTGCTGTACGTTGACCGGTGCTCCCATGGGTGGTGCATAGCCCATCTGTGGCGGCGGCGCATAGCCCATCTGAGGCTGGGCATAGCCCATCTGAGGCGGCGGAGCCTGTGGCTGGGCATATCCCATCTGTGGCGGCGGTGCCGCGGCCATACCGGGATCCGGTGCCGGTGGCGGCGGTGGTGCTGCCGACTCCGGCTCAGGAGGCGGCGGTGCTGCTCCCGAGGTTGCTTCCTGGCTTCCTATGAAGTGATCATACAGCTCCTTTGCAAAGCTTACGGGATACAGCTGCATGATAGTGGAATCAACAAGATCGCCTATCTGCATCCTGAAGGCTATCTTTACGAACCTTCCTGCAAGGAACTCCGCATAGTCCCTCGGGTCTCCGTTGGTCAGATCCACAAGTGAGGCCTCGGGAGGCGATATATCTATCATCCTTCCAAGCATTGATGAGAGCGAGGTGGCCGATGATCCCATCATCTGGTTCATTGCCTCGGATATGGCCGAAAGATGGAGCTCTCCCAGCTCACCATCGGTATTGGTGCCGTCTCCCCCCATCATCAGGTCGGTAATGATCTTGACGTCATCCTCTCTGAGGATCAGCATATTGTATCCGTCAAGACCCGCCTTGTAATGTATCTGTATGAATACGCAGGGCTTCTCGTAATTATCTACTATATCATTCCAGGTAGACATCGTGACCTCGGGGGTAGTGATATCCACCTTGCGGTTGACCAGTGAATAAAGGGTCGTAGCCGATGTGCCCATGCTTATATTGGCTACTTCACCTATGGCATCCTTTTCAAATTCGGTAAGCTCTTCTCCCCCCGCATCCATCGGGGGTGCTGCAGAGGCATCTCCTCCTGCATCTCCTCCGGAGGAGGTATCGTCACTGTCTGCGGCCATACCGGAAAGCAGGGCGTTTATTTCATCCTGCGACAGCATTCCGTCCATATGCGCCTATTCCTCCTCCTCTCTGATTATCTCGGTAAGCCTGACGGCGTAAAGCTTTTTCGTAGCACCCGGCAGGCCTTTGAATTTCCTTATATTACCCACATAGATGTCCATCTCGTCATCCACCTTGGATGAAAGCCTGATGACATCTCCTATCTGCAGGTTCACAAAGTCCAGTACGCTGATGGAGCTGTCTCCAAGCTTCGCTATGATGGGCACTGAAACATGCTGGATCATATCCTGCATATGCTCGGTATAATCCTCATCCGAGCTGTCCTGCATAGTGGAGAACCAGAACTTTGTATTCAACTTATCCATGATAGACTCTAATGTGAAATAAGGCAAGCACACATTCATGAGTCCCTCGACATCACCCAGCCTTATATTAAGGGTGACGATCGCTATCATTTCGGTAGGCGCTATGATCTGGGCAAACTGCGGATTGGTCTCCACCCGCTCCAGCACCGGATTAAGATCCAGCACGTTCCGCCAGGGCTCCCGAAGGAGCGATATGCATACCGCCATCATCTTTTCCACAAGGGACATCTCTATCTCCGAGAAATCCCTGCTCTTGTCCAGGGCATCTCCCTGCCCTCCAAGCAGCCTGTCAACCATGGCAAAGCCAAGATTGGATCCAAGTTCCACCATAATATTTCCGTTCAGGGGCTGGAAGCTTACTATCCCCAGGATGACCGGGTTAGCTAAGGAGTTCGTAAACTCCGAAAAGGTCAGAGCCTCCGAGTTTACCACGCTTACCTGCACGGTTTTCCGCAGATATACAGGCAGATTGGTGGAAACAAGTCTGCCGTAATGCTCGAATATGATCTCCAGGGTACGCAGATGCTCTTTTGAAAACTTGGCAGGCCTCTTAAAGTCATATTCCTTTACGGACTTGCCCGCATCCTCTTTAATTTCGTCGGCATCTATCTCGCCGCTGCTCAGCGCCTTTAAGAGATTATCTATTTCATCCTGGGAAAGGACGTCTCCCATAGTCCGCTGCTCCTTATTACTGTACTATGTACCCGCTGAAGGCCACCTGGTATATAAAGGTCGAGCCAAAGGTCTCCTGAAGCCTCTCAAGACATACATCCTGAAGTCCCGACTGACCCAGAGCCTGCACATCCTCATATGTATACTGGCCTATGGTCTCGGACAGGGCATTAAGTATCAGCGACTGTCTCGTCTCCAGAATATCCACGCCATAGGTTTCATAATCAGGACTTGTGGTATCCATGAGGATGGCTACAGTACATACGACATAATGATCCTTTCCGTCCTCGCCCTTTTTGAGCTGGAAGGTCTGCTGCTCCTCTATGGTGGCAGTAGCTGTATCAGCAAGGGACACTCCTCTGGAATTTCCGTTCACCGCACCCTCCGGAGATACGCCTGCCGTATCAAGCTTTATGGCTCCCGCCACCTGATCCACTAAAGCTATGGATTTCTTATTGGCGGGGATGACGGTAAACATCATGATCGCCGTCATGGCTATATTCACTACCAGCAGCGCCATGATTATGACGCTCATCATATTTTTCTTCACTACAGGCTCCTTATCACGTAATGTCGCTTAACTGATTGTATATCCTGATCTCTACTCTTCTGTTCAGCTGTCTGCCCTCGGGGGTGCCGTTGTCCGCTATGGGCACATAATCACCGCGTCCCGTATGCTTAATGAGTGCCGGATCAAGCTCGGCATTATCCCTCAGATATTCAAATACGCTGAGAGCCCTGGCATCCGACAGCTCGTCATTGCTCTTGAACTGGGAGTTGCTGATAGGGACATTATCGGTATGTCCTTCTATCTCTATGGTACCTCCCGCATATGCTTCAAGTATCTTCACGACCTTCCCCAGAGTTATCTCGGCACTGTCTTTTATTTTAGCACTTCCCGAGTCAAATAACAATGAGCCGTTCATCGTAAGACTTACATACTGGCTTGTGAAATCAATGTCAATCTGTTTGGACAGATCCTCTTCATTGACAGACTCCTCTATCCTCTCGGCAAGCTCCTCCGACGCCTTTATGCCGGATTCCTCAAGCTGCTGCTTTGCCTGCTCGTCAGTTATCTGCGCCTCCTTTTCCTGGTCAGCGCTCTGGCTTTCGTCCGCCTGCTGGTCGCTGTCATCCGAAGCCTGGCCTGTCTCCTCTCCGTTGGAAAGATCATCCTTGGAGAAGCTTTCTGATTCAAAGGTCTCCTCACCCATTCCTTCTTCGTTGTAATCCTTATTTTCGGAATTTCCCGTGGTATTCTTTCCCATGGAGCTTACCATCTCCGATATATTGGAAAGCTGGGACACACCGTTTCCTATGGCGTCTCCCTCTCCCACGGAATTGCCTCCGGGATCAAAGATTGAAAAGGCTTTTGACATTGATGCTGCTATGGCTTCAAATTTGTCCACATCAGTACTGGAGAAAGCGTAAAGAAGCACGAAGAAACACAGAAGGAGATTCATAAGATCTCCAAATGTGGCGGTCCACGCGGGGGCGCCCTTAGGTGGTTCTTCAGGTGGTGCCTGTCTTGCCATCAGCCTTCTCCTCCGTCTCCTCCGCCCTCGGTATTGATCGCAGCTCTTTCAGCGGGCGAAATGAACGACTTAAGCTTCTCTTCTATAACTCTCGGGTTTTCTCCTGCCTGAATGGAAAGGAGTCCCTCTACCATTATCCCCTTGACTGCCATTTCGGAGGAATTCTTCCTCTTAAGCTTATTAGCCACGGGCGAGCAGATCCAGTTGGCTATCAGGGAGCCGTAGAAGGTCGTGACCAGAGCCACGGCCATAGCAGGTCCCAAGGCCGCCATATCCGACAGGTTCTTAAGCATGTTTATAAGTCCGATCAGAGTTCCTATCATTCCCCACGCAGGTCCCATTCCTCCGAGATCCTCCCAGAAGGAAGCGTTTTCCTTATGCCTGCCCTCGATACCGGTCATTTCGGTCTCCATGATGGCTCTTACGAGATCCGGATCCGTACCGTCGACCACAAGCATTATTCCCTTTTTGAGGAATTCATCATCTATATTCGTGGCCGCTTCCTCCAAAGACAGCAGCCCTTCCTTTCTTGCCACGTTAGACAGATCTATGATCTGCTTTATCACTGAGCCGGGATCGGATTTTTCCAGGCTGAATATCTGTTTGATCGACTTTAATCCCGTAAGGAAGCTTGGAATGGTATTCATAGCCAGAATACACATGATCGTACCGCCGATCGTGATGATGATTGAATCTCTGTCTATGAAGCTTCCAAGGGCTGACATACCGTTCGAGCCGACGATACCGTAAAAAACCAGTGCTATACAGCCGACAAGACCTATTATCGATCCTAAATCCAATTTAATTCACCTTCTGCAACATGAAAATATTTAAAATACAAAAATACAACAGTATAAATCTAACCCTTAGATTCTACTATTTTTCTTATTTCTTGTCTACTTTCCTTTACTATCAATTTGCGCCCTGTATTCAGGGTGATGAC
>CACZNY010000050.1 GCA_902782655.1 uncultured Lachnospiraceae bacterium | reverse complement strand
TGAAACAATCTGTCCAAAATGTCCATTGATAGGGGTGGGGGTCTGTGTTACAATGCCGCTTATAATTGCGGTGGTAATTTCCAGAGGTATTTGTCGATGTCGGTCGCTATAGTCACAGACAGCAACAGCGGTATAACGCAGTCTCAGGCGAGGGAGCTTGGGATAAGCGTGATCCCCATGCCCTTTACCATAGACGGCGAGACTTATTACGAGGATATAAATCTTACCCAGGATCAGTTTTATGAAAAGCTTGCCGATCCGTCGGCTGTGATCCGTACCTCCCAGCCCCTTCCGGGGGACATCCTTTCTCTGTGGGATAAGCTTCTGGAGGAACACGACGAACTCGTCTTTATCCCCATGTCGTCAGGACTTTCCGGCGCCTGCGAGAGCGCGACTGTGTTTGCGGGAGAGTATGACGGCAGGGTTCAGGTAGTGAATAATCAAAGGATATCCGTGACCCAGTATTTAAGCGTATTGGATGCCATGCAGATGGCTGAGGACGGTCACAATGCGGTTTACATAAAGCAGAGGCTTGAAGAGACCAAGTTTGATTCGGACATATTCATAACCGTAGATACCATGAAATATCTGAAAAGAGGCGGGAGGGTTACGCCTGCGGCAGCGGCTTTCGCAGAGCTTCTGGGGATCAAGCCCGTGCTCAGGATATATGGCGAAAAGCTGGATGCCTTTGCCAAGGCCAGGGGAATGAAAAATGCCAAAAAGGTCATGATCAAGGCCATTACGGATGATCTGGAAAAGCATTACGGAGGGATAGCTCCGGATAAGCCCAACGCCTGGATCGGTATGGCATATACGCATAATCTCGAAGAGGCGGAGGAGTTCAGGGCTGAGATCATGGAAGCCTTTCCGAATTATCCTGTTGATATGTATCCGCTTTCATTATCGGTTTCCTGTCATATAGGTCCGGGAGCTCTTGCGGTGACCTGTTCGAAGATGCTTGACGACGGCAGATCAGTAACTTCTTAAAAAAACATCACATCAGGACTTTTTACGTACGAAATCGGAAATTGTCCGCAAAAATCCGGTTTCGCCGGACACGCCGACCTGCAAGCCGGCCGCTTTCTAAAAATACCACAAGTTATCTGTAGAACTTTTTAATTGTTTTTAAATTAAAACAATTCAGAAATCTGATATAATTACCGATATATATAAGGATATAGAAATTCATCAGAAGATTGAGAAGAGTTTTACCGGGGAAATGCTGATTTTATCCGCGTTTCCTCGTATAAATAATAAACGGCCCGGATATCTTAAGACAGAAGCCCGGGCACGTAAAGAAGAGAAAAGGAGAGAGGAAAGATGAAGAACAGAGAAGCAAATCGTAACGTATTAAAGGCAATAAGCATAGGGCTTTCGGCAGCTCTTTCTCTCATGCCGACAGTGACTGCTTTTGCGGATGATGATGTGGATGCTGACAGCAGTCCGTCTGAGGCTGCAGAGGAATCAAGCTCAAGTGAATCAAATGAGAGCCATGATAATGATGATGTAAAGGAAGAGGTATCCGAGGCATCGGAGGCCATCGAGGACGCAGGCGATGCTGTAGAGGCCTACTTTGCGGATCCCGGCGCAGAGGCTGCAGCTGAGGCTGCACCGGAAGCAGAAGCAGGAGCAGAGACAGGGGCTGAAGGACTGAATCCAATAGCGGTTGACATAACTACAAATCTGGATGAGAGCGCAGCAGCTGTGGAAAGCCTGGGAGGCGATGTGTCGGCGCTCGATCAGATCAATTATGAAATAGAAGAAGCTAATGCGGATTACGAGGCAGCTGTGGAAGCGGCTGAAACCACTGTCACATACGCGGAGAATAAGACCCGGGAGGCAAAGGAAACTGTGGAAAAAGCTTCCAAGGCGGCAGAGGAAAGCCATGAGGAGGCTGAAAAAAGACAGGAAGAGACCTCAGAGGCTGCCGCAAAGATCTATTCGGATGCCAATGCGGCAGAAAGCGCCAAAGAAGAGGCTTCTGCTGCTGCCGATGAGGTGCAGACAGCTCTGGATGAAGGACAGGAGGCAGTCGATGAAGCGCAGGTGAAGCTGGATGAGGCTTCGAAGGCACTGGAGGTAGCAGAGGGTGCGGTAGAGCTCGCAGCCAGGGAGAAGGCTGATGCCGATGCAAAGGAAGCAGAGGCAAAGGAGAAGCTGGAGGCACTGCTTAATGACTGCGATGTAGAGTATGAGAGGACTGAGGACGGAGATATCGTATTCGAGGATGACACCAAACTCGACAGTAAGACGAGGAAGGCCATAGAATCAGCTCAGAAGGCTCTTGATGCAGCCAGGTCCGAGGCAGAGGCAGCGGCTCAGAGCCTTGCGGATGCCAATAATGAAGAATATCAGGCTGCAAAGGAGAAGGCGGAGGCTTCAAAGACATTGCTTGAGTCTGCTGAGAGCACATTGAAGACCAGCGAAGAAGCTGCGAAACCCGATGAGAATATGGAGGACTGGATAGCGAAGATCCGCGAGCAGCAGGAAGTCATAAAGAATGCTACCGATAAGCGCGGAGGGGAAACGCAGAAAAAGACACCCGGCACGGTGTTCTATGAGAGCGGAAAGCTTGCCACAATAATTGAGGCATATCAGATCTCTCTTATGGAAGGCATTGACAAGTCCTCGATCAGTGTTGAGTTTGATTCTTCCATCAATGCGAAGAACCTGTGGTATGTGAAATATAAGAATGAGGGCTCCGACTGCTATTACCGCACATATGTGGATGTCAAATGCGATCTGAATAAGCCCGGAAATGTGAAGACCTGCGAGCATCCCGTTACCAATCCCAAGCCCTTATCCTTCGGCGAGGATGAGGTCATCGGACAGATAGAATCGGGAAGCATAGGCACTACCGTTGAAGCAGCGAAGAATTATCTGAGCGAAAAATACGGGTATGATGTCAGCGACATCTCGGTTCCTTCCTGGGGAGCAAAGGGAAGTGCCACTGCGGACAATGAGAATTATATCCCCGTGTATCATGAAAAGGACGGCGTGACGGAGAGATTCTATTTCTATTACGGAACGGCAGAGGATGGATCCGTAGAGGTATATCTTAAGAATCCTACTGAAATGGGAGCAACCGGAGCAGGCGATATCTTTGAGAAGAAAGGGTCTCAGTACGATGAGGCAGGGTTCAATAATGAAGTTTCTGCCTATGAGGCATCCAAGGCTGCGGCAGAGGAGAGTCTTGCCCAGGCAAAGGAGCAGTACGATGCAGCACTTAGCGCTAATAAGGACGCGGAGGATAACTTAAAGGGCTTTGAGGACAGGATAAATGATCTGCAGGCGCAGAGTGACAGGGCGGCAGAGCTTGAGGACAAGGTTAAGAATGCCCGTGACCAGGTAGTGGAGGCTGCGGAGGCTCTGAAGCAGGCGAAGGCAGCAAGCGCTGTAAGCGCCGACAAGCTTGCCGAGCTTGAGAAAAAGCTTGAGGATGCCAGGACTGAATACAATGATGCTGCCGCAGAGCTTAAGAGTGCGAATGATAAGCTTGATGAGATCAAGGTCATAGTGGACAGCATGAGAGAGGAAATAGACAGCGGCTTCAGGTATCAGACTCCTTCCTCAGGCGGACAGTCCCGTCCTGCAGCTCAGGAGGGTGAGACTCCTTCAGCTGAAGAAGCAGGAAGCGGAGCAGAAGAAAAGAAGGAAGAAGCCGGAGCCGGCGAGGAAGAAAAGAAGGAAGAAGCCGGAGCCGGTGAGGAAGAAAAGAAGGAAGAAGCCGGAACCGGCGAGGAAGAAAAGCAGGAAGAGACCGGAAACGAAGAAGCAACGGAGAAAGAAGCCGGTAAGGGGGACAGCGGCAACGTGAATCCCGGAAGCGGAGAAAAGAAGGGATCAGCGGCAAGACCCGGGGCAAACAGATCAGCAAGCTCGGAAGAATCGGAAGCTGAGGAGGATGAGTCGGATACGGATACGGTTGCGCGCTTCGTAGAAGCCATGGGAGACAGCTTCACTCCTTCGGATAATACGTCTGATCCGGATATGACGGCATTTACGGTCCTTGACGGAGCGGAGGGCAGCAATATTACAGCAGCCTTTACGGATCTGTCTGCCGGAGCAGCGGCAGTGGCAGCGGGAGAGGCTTCAACGGGAGCTGTGGCTGCTTCTGAGACCTCTGCAGGAGCGGACATCATAGCGGGTGTGCCGCTTGATGAGGGAGTCATAGAGTCAGGTGTTGCCGGCGAGAGGATGGCTCCTATAGTGAAAGCGGTCGAGAACGGAACCTTCACAAGGAGCATGATGCTTACTGAGGAAGGCACCAAAGCAGCTCCCTTCCCCTGGTGGCTCCTGATGCTGGTTTTGGGCGCCAAGGGTGTGCAGATGTATGTAAAGAACCGCAAAGAGGCTGAACAGAAGGTAGAAGAATAAGTCCTGAGACAGGATGTAATGAACCGTACGGGATCATTTTGATCCTGTCCGGTTCTTTTCTTATATATACACTGTGATGTATAATCATAGGAAAAGCCTTTTGACCGTCAGATCATCCCGGTCTCAGGCCTAACTACACCGAGGCTTTTGGAAATGTGCTATCAGGTGAGCAGGCAAGCATTTGGTGTAGTTAAATAAAATACGCTACACTAATACAAAATGAAAGTTGAGGAGAATGATATGACACTTGAAGCGGAAGTGACAAGCGAGAAGCGTACCATAGGCAGGGTCGAGTTTAAGGCTCCGAGCGTAGTCGTCATCTGTGATACGGGTGAGACGATCTATGTACAGGTGGAGGATGCCAGCCCGAGGGGCATGGGTCTTTGGATGAAGGATGACAGGCCTGATATCATGGGGAAGGATATAATCATAGTGGCGGAGACCGTGATAATGTATGCTGTCGTGGCCCGTATGGAGAAGAGACCCGACGGAACCTACACCGTGGGTATCAGTGCCAAAAAATTCACCCAGGAGGTTCTTGAGTACCTGTTTAAGCATATAGGAAATGCAGATCCGGAGGATGTTTAAGTAAGCCGGGGAGCAAGATTCTAATATTATTGTCATATTGCGACATCATATTATGGATAACCCGAAGGCATGGAAAGGAATACGGATATGAAGAAAAGCAAGCGGATCTTTTCAGTTATACTTTCGACAGCCATGATCTTTACTGCAAGCCTGTCGGGCTTTATCCCAAATGGCAGTGTCCGGGCTGAGAATATCAGGCCGCAGGATGAGGAATATGCGGAGGGCAGGGTCATAGTCTGCGTGCAGGAAGCTGATACGTCAGGGACCGGCGCTTATGATGAGACCGGAAGCCCCTCCCTTTTTTCCCTGCTTCC
>CACZNY010000049.1 GCA_902782655.1 uncultured Lachnospiraceae bacterium | reverse complement strand
GGCAGGTCATCGGCATAGGAGCGCAGGAAGGTCATTCCGCTGTGGGTATGCGCATTCTTAAAGCCCGGCATTATGATATTGCCCTTTGCATCTATCTCCCTGTCATACTTTATGCCCTCGGGCTCCGCACCGCTTTCTCCGACATAGCTTATCCTTTCGCCGTCTATGGTAAGCACTCCGTTCTCTGTCACGGCTGTACCGCAAGCCATGGTAATGATATTTGCGTTGAATATTCTTATTCTGCTCATTTTCTCCCCCTCTTCTTTCCGATCATAGCACCTGCTATGGCCTTATCATACGGCGGACGCAGGATCCCCCTGTCAGTTATTATAGCCGTTATCAGCGAATGATCCGTCACATCAAATGCCGGGTTGTAAAATTTCGCCCCCCTGGGCGCCATCGGCTTCTCATACCAGAGAGAGCCTATCTCCTCCGGATCCCTGGTCTCTATTACGATATCGTCTCCCTTAGGAGTATCAAGATCTATGGTCGAATAAGGTCCCAGCACATAGAAAGGGATCCCGTAATATCTGGCGATTATTGCCACCCCAGAGGTTCCTATCTTATTTGCCGCGTCACCATTGGCGGCTATCCTGTCACAGCCTACGAGTACGGCCTGGATCTTCCCCTGCTTCATAAGAAGTGAAGCCATATTGTCGCAGACCACTGTTTCATCCACCCCTGCATTCACAAGCTCGAAGGCAGTAAGTCTCGCTCCCTGCAAAAGAGGCCTCGTCTCATCCGAATAAACATGGAAATTGTACCCCCTCTCCCGTCCTAAAAGGATGGGACCAAGCCCCGTGCCGTATCTGGTGGTGGCAAGCGCTCCGGCATTGCAATGGGTAAGGAGCCCGTCTCCGTCCTTAAGGAGGGAGAGCCCCTGCTCGGCAATCTTCATGCACATGCGGATATCCTCTTCATGGATGGCTGCTGCCTCATCAAAAAGCCTGTCAGTGATCCTCTCAGGCGATATTCCCGATTTCATGCCCGAATCCATGATGCCAAGCTGGCGCTTAACGGCCCAGGAGAGATTCACCGCAGTAGGTCTTGAAGAATTAAGGTACTCACCGTCTGCTTCAAGCTTCTTCACGAAATCCTCCGTATCAAGACCGCAGTACCCTGAAGCAAGGACAGCCATGCAGTATCCGGCAAAGACTCCAATGCACGGAGCCCCCCGCACAGCCAGGGTCTTTATCGCATCGTACATTCCGTCAAGGGTATCAATGCTCTGATAGACGACCTCACCGGGAAGCTTTGTCTGATCAAGTATTATGATGCTTTTTCTGTCTTCGGAAAGTCTGACAGGATCGGTATCCTTATACGTAAGCGCCATCAGAAAGCCTCTATGGATCTGGTCACAAGCTTTTCAAACCGCGGCGCGGCATCCTTTCCCGCCTCTATCACTTCTTCAGCCGTAAGCTCATGATCCGCTATGCCTGCTGCAAGATTGCAGACGCAGGATATACAGCATATCCTGAAGCCCATATGATTGCCCGCTATGGCTTCTACGACAGTGCTCATGCCCACTGCGTCTATGCCGAGCCCTTTAAACATCTGTATCTCTGCCGGCGTCTCATAGGAGGGTCCCGTAAGCTGTACGTATATTCCCTCCTTCAGGTCTATTGAAAGCTCATCCGCCGCTTTCCTTATCTTTTCCCTAAGATCCTCGTCATATACGTGCGACATATCGGGGAATCTGACACCAAGCTCGTCGATATTCTCTCCTATGAGAGGGTTGGGCGCAAAGCTTGAGATATGGTCCTTTACGAGCATGAAATCCCCCGGCCTGAAGCTCTCATTTATTCCTCCGGAAGCATTGGTAAGGAAGAGGATCTTCGCCCCGAGCAGCCTCATGAGCCTCGTAGGGAGCACCACGTCTGAAATCTCATAGCCTTCGTAATAATGAACCCTGCCCTTCATGCAGACAATCTTTTTCCCGCCTATGGTGCCAAAGATGAATCTGCCATCGTGGCCGGGTGCGGTGGACACAGGAAATCCCGGTATCTCACTGTAGGGGATCTCCGCGGCAACCTCCATATTCCTTGCGTAATCACCAAGCCCCGATCCCAAAACCAGCGCGATCTCAGGCTCAAAATCAGTCCTTGTCCTCACATATTCAAGGCACCTTTGAAGCTTTTCATATCTCTTATCCATACAGTCTCCTTCCTGTCAAAATTCATCTATGCCCTCATCAATGTCGTCATCCGCGTAAAAGCCGTCGATGTCGTCATCCTCCATCTCCTCTTCCTGCTCCTTAAGCCGGGCTTCCTCCTCCGCCCTGGCCTCAGCCTCTGCCTTCTTTTTTCTCCGCCTCTCCTTCCTTTCGTCCGCATAGGCGGAATTAAACTCATCCAGTATCTTCTTTGCCTTCTTATACTGGTTTGCATTGACATATATGACGCAAAGCTCCTTTGCCCCGCCATATTCCCTTCTTCTGAGCAGTGATATTTTTTCCCATCTTTCAAGATAGGAAACCCTGTGACGTACCAGCGCGGACACCACCTTGTCCTTCGCCTTGAAATCCGTAGTTGCAAAAAGCTCTATATCATTTGAATTTTTCATAATATCCTCAGTCCTTTCCCCCCCTTGTAATTTTATCATAATTAACTGATAATCTTAATAAAACGGCAATATTCTTTTCTTCCTGCCGTTTACTGCGCGATAGCATCCGCCGGAGGCTTTATAATCAGCGTAATTATTATATGATACAAGCGCCAAAAGTCTAAATGGCGTTTGAACTTGTTCAAAAAGCCATTTGACTTTGGGCATCGTTGTATCAAAACAGTGATTCAATACTTTTGGCGTTTGTATCATTATATTTCGCTTACTATAAAACACAACGATAAAGGAGTCAATGGTTATGGATTATTCAAAATTCAGCATCAGAACAACTGTTGAAGCAGAGGATATATTAGCCGCGGTACTGTCGGACTGCGGCATAGAGGGACTTGAGATCGCAGATTCAAGACCCTGGACAAAGGAGGAGCTCGATGAGATCTTTGTGGACGAGGTGCCCGTAAACAAGGATATCCCCGAGGGAGAGGCTCTTGTCTCCTTCTATCTTTCTGAGGATGACGATAAGCAGAAGATCCTCTCCGATGTGAGGCTCGCCCTTGAGGATATGAGGGCATGGGCAGAGGTTCCCTGCGGGACTCTCGACATATCATCCTCCGACATAAAGGATGAAGACTATTTAAACTCCTGGAAGGAGTATTTTCATGCCTTTACCATTGAGCTTAAGGGAGGCAGGAAGCTCGGCATCCTCCCCTCCTGGGAGGAGTCCGATGAAATAAAGGCACAGAGCGATATCCTGATCCATATAGATCCCGGCACAGCCTTCGGCACCGGAGCCCACGAGACCACAAAGCTGTGCATCATGGAGCTTTCCGAATATGTAAAGGACGGCTGCCGTGTGCTGGATATCGGTACGGGCTCAGGGATACTTGCAATGGCTGCCCTTAAGCTTGGAGCAAAAGAGACAGCAGCCACCGAGCTTGATGATAACGCTGTCCCCGCCATAAAGGAGAATTTTGAAAAAAACTCTCTTGCCAATGCTGATTTCAGGCTTGTGATGGGTGATCTTGTATCAGATCCCGCGGCAAGGAGAAGCATCGGAGGAGGCTACGACATAGTCGTGGCAAATATACTTCCGGTGGTCTTAATACCTCTTACCCCGGTGATGAAGGAGCTGGTAAGAAAGGGCGGCACAGTCATTTATTCGGGAATACTGACTGAAAAAGCGCCTGCCGTAAAGCAGACGCTCATCGATAACGGATTCAATGTAATCGGGATAAAAGAGCTTGGCGAGTGGTGCGCAATTATTGCAGGAGCCTGATCCTGGGAATTAACTGTCCATATCCCTGCCTGATGCTCCGTATGCTTCTTCGTCGTCAATCGCCGCAGATCGGGATCACTCTGTCCTCTTGTCGTGTCCTACGAAGAAAAGCGCTACCGTACCGGGTCCCGTATGGCTTCCGATGGTGGTGCCTATGAAGCTTACCTCCACCTTGCCCTTAAGCTTCGGGAAGGCCTCCTCTATAAGATCCACCTCCATCTGGGCAAGATCCATGCAGTCTGACTGGGAGATATAGCACTTTCCGTCATAATCAGCTCCGTTAAGAGCATGCTCCTTCATCCTTTCGACGGCTGCCTTTACGACCTTCTTCGCAGTGCGGATCTTTTCCCTCGGGATAAGCTTTCCCTCATCATTGACGTTTAATAACGGGCAGATATTCAGAAGATTACCGACGAATCCCGCTGTCTTCGATACTCTTCCTCCTCTTACAAGGTAGGTAAGATCCGTCGTAAAGAACCAGTGATGGATATAGAGCCTGTTATTTTCCACAAACTCCTTAAGCTCATCTATGCTTTTGCCCTCGTCCCTCATATCGGCGAGCATATCCATTAAAAGGCCGTAGCCCGCAGAGGCTGCAAGGGAATCTATGACATATATCTTCCTGTCCGG
>CACZNY010000048.1 GCA_902782655.1 uncultured Lachnospiraceae bacterium | reverse complement strand
GCTTTGAGGTAGATATATACCGCTTTGAGCTTCTCGTGAAGCCTCTCTGAGTTTTTCTTGTTATCCTTGACGGTTATCTCATATTCATCAATCCGTTTCCTTATACTTTCAACCAGCTTGCTGGATTCATTATTGGCTATATCGACATTAAGAGCGACTTCCCTTTCCGTCAATCCGTGTATTTCTCCTTCGCATCGTTTCAGCTCTTCATTATTGCTTTCGATAGAGCCTTGTTTTATCCGGATATCTTTTTCACCAGATGAGATCCTGATGGCTGCAGAATCTTTCTCTGCAAGCTTTAAGAGGATCTCGTTTATGCACATATCCTTTTCTTTATTCTGTATCTGAGAGTATTTTTCAAGGATTGCATCAAGTGAGCTAAGCTGGCTCCGGGTCCTCTTTAATACTCTGTCCAGCTCATCCAGGGTCTCAATATTATCACGCAGACCCTTAACATCTACTTTTTCCTCGGACAAAACAAACTTATTGATGAATTCCTTTACATTATCCATCGGTTTGAAAGCCAGGGATTTGGGAATGATATCAAAGAATTTCTCATCCAGATTTCCAAGCCTGTGCCGAAATTTATCTTTTGCTGCTTTATCGGATTCAAGATACCGGATCTTTCTTCCTGCATTCTTAAACTCCTGTGCCAGCGCAGGCCGGCTGTTTATCACAAAATCCAGATTTTCAAGCCTGCATTCTTCAGAGTACCATTTTTTGATCACAGGTCCTTCCTCGTCCGGAGAGAGAAGATGTACACCTATGACAAAATATTTTCCGGTTTTCTCCTCATAAAATTCCAGTGCGACATTGGCAGGAACGGTTCCCTTACGCAGATATGTCTCTCCTACATTACCGATCTTACAGCGTACATATCCTTTTAACGTCCGGTTTCCCTTCTCATTTGCAGCAACATTAAACTTTCTTGCATTCGTGGTTATCACAAGCTGGATCGCATCAAGTATGGTGGACTTGCCTGCGGTATTCTCCCCGCTGATCAGGGTGGAGCCGTTCAGCGATATTCTCTCATTTTCAAAATAATGCCAGTTTACAAGCTGTATTCTTGTCAGAAGCTTCCTTGCGTTCTCCATTATTCTTCCTCATCTCCGGCATCAGGAGCTTCTCCTGAGTATTCCTTTAGCTTCTTTTCCGTCATTTCATAATAATCATTGATGCTTTCTATCGTAACAGCCATCATAACCGATGGATATATGATTATCCTGGCATCAGCCTGATTAACGTCTGTATCCAGATTCTGGATTATATTATATTTCCTGAAAAGGGACACCATATGTCTTTCCATTCCCTTATCCATCACCGGCTTGGAACGGATCTTCAGCAGATTGTATTTCTCCCTGATCTCCTCCATGATGACCGTCACATCCTCGTAAGAGCTGGAGATCTCCTTTCGCTTTTCAATATACAAAAGTCTCAGGATCAAAAGCATAATGCTGTCGGCCTTATTTAACTGAAGCCTTCCGGTGTCATACTGTGAAATTAATGCGATAACTCCCTGATCTTCATTAATCTTAAGCTCATATCCCAGAAGCTCAAAAAGAGCCATAAAGCTGTCCCTGTTTTCGCGGATATATGTGTATTCCCTTTTTGTATCCTCCTTTTTCCTGAGAAGGAAGCATTGATTCAGCAGCTTATTTGCCGCAGCACGGAATTTTTCCTTTTGAGCTGTCGACTCTATGATCGTTTCAAACATATCATCCCCCATTTATGCATTATCAGGATCTCAGGATGTCAAAGTAAGGCAAAGTAAATCCGCCCAGCTTTACCTGCCTGTCAGATCTTTCGATCCGGTAGTTGTTTGCCCGGTTTCCTGAATAAATACTTATATAGATTATCCGTATCAGATCCCTCCTGGACTCTACGGGGATATCGGTTACCGCTATTTTTTCTCTCTCCCCCATGATATCGACAACAAACTGATTGATATTCTTGCGGGAAAACCGACGTCGGTTCTTTTCCCGGAGAGCCTCCTTGTAGGTCTCTCTCAGCTCCTCGCTCAGGACTTCTCCAGATCCAAGACTGCTTATGTCTGTATAATCTCTGCGGACAGGCAGGGTTTTAAGAGATTCCGGGGATATGAAGCTTTGAGGGAACAGATTGAAAATATCGGGATCCGGGAATAATATCTCATTGATGTTTTCATCATTTTTATTGATCTCATTTGACAGATCATCCAGTATCCTGGAGATCTTCCCCTCAAGATTATTGCCTGTTGAAAGCAGGAACCTCGCCCGCATTACAGCGTTTCTGATATAATGCCTGTGCTTATTGTCTATTTCTTCAATAATATCATCCAGCTTGTAGAAGGAGCTTTTTACATTCTGAAGAGTTTCTATGACTGCGCTCTTTGCATTATCTTTATCAGCTTCCTGCTTTATCTCCATATATCCATAGGCGGCTCTGTCCATTATCTCCTCATTTTCAAGCATACGCTCGATACGCTCGATGATGGAGGTTCTGAAATATGAGATATTGTCTCCGGTTTTCATCCTGAGATATGCTTTGGAACCGATATCCTGATGATATTTAAAGAAGTGCTCCAGGATCTCAGATGCATCCATATCATTTGTCTGCTTGTCCATATGTCGCTTGATACTTGCATTCAGCCTCTTCAGCTCAGATATGAGCCTTTCCGTGTTCTCCTCTACACCCATTATGATAAGCTCGTATGGTCTTGAATAAAGCTCGTCATTTTGGAGGCTGGCATGTATCTGGGAGATGATCCCCTGATATTCCGTTTCCTCTTCTTTGATTATACGTATTATGCTCTCAATGACAGGAACCGCATGATCAAATAACACGACATTGATCTGATGGTTCTCAGCCTGCTCATATTCTATCCAGCCGCAGGATTTTAACTGTGCTATCACTCCATTAGCCTTATCCCTTGAGTCACTGACATAGGTTTCGTCATCGAAAGATATGGCGTCGTCATCTGCGTCAAAGTAATCCATCAATACACTCACTACCACATCCCTGTTTACGCCATAGGATATTTCAGGCTTAAACGAATTATAGATCAGCAGGATGGTATCCGCATATATCCTTTTGTATTTACTTGTCAGAGGCTTGAAAAAGTCTCCGGATATAATATCAAAAATATTCTTTTCCATTTGTTTTCACATATGTATCAGATCTGAGCAGTCAGTGCATGCGTTTGATATAATCACCAAATAGCGGCAGAGATGATTCGTAAAAAGCCTCCATTATCTCATCCTTTTCTATCAGTCGCGGTATTACCTGTGCCGGTTCTTTGCCAAATACAAGTGTATAAGGATTATTTTGTATACATTCTCCTTTGTTACTTTTTATCGCTACACAATGATTTTATCACTTTTGATAGTTTGGGTCTTCCCGGATTTTATTTCGTTACCCACCTGTAAAATGTACTGTATGAAACACTGCAGAGGACAGCTGCCTCTCTCAGGGAAAGACCACCGTTAAGGTACTGTACCCTGACTCTTTGGTAGTTCTCCGGATATACCCGTCTCGGGCGTCCGAATTTCACTCCCCTGATCCTTGCTGCTTCTATACCCTCCTTCTGCCGCTCCCTGATGTTCCTTCTTTCATTTTCACTTACAAAGGACAATATCTGCAGCACCAGATCACTTACAAAAGTACCCAGAAGATCCCTTCCCTGTCTCGTATCCAATAAAGGCATATCTAAAACTGCGATATCCGCGCCTATATTCTTTGTGATATATCTCCACGGATCAAGTATCTCCCCGTAATTCCTGCCAAGCCGGTCTATGCTCATGATAAAAACCAGATCTCCGGAATCCAGAAGCTTAAGAAGCCTCTTATACTCAGGTCTTTCGAAGTCCCTGCCCGAACGTTTGTCGATGAGGATATTCCCATCCGGTACACCGGCCCTCCTCATAGCGATCATCTGCCTCGCTTCATTCTGATCCCTGCTGCTTACCCTTACATAACCGTATGTCTTAGACATAACCAAACCCTCCTGTACAATATTTGCTACATTATATGTCTTTATTCGGGCTTATTGGCATGCAAGCACCCGATCTGTTCAAAATGTACACTATTTGAAACAGAAGCCGCAAGAAAAACTTCATAACATGTGCACAAACGGAAGATAAGGCTTCCGTATGGCAGATAAGGAAAGGAAGGGAGGGTACCACCCGGAATTTCCGAAAACAATTAACAAATGCCCAAACGGGGGCGCACACCCCAAAAGGATTTGGGGCTAAATAATTTCAAGGAGGAAAAAAACATGGTAGTACAGC
>CACZNY010000047.1 GCA_902782655.1 uncultured Lachnospiraceae bacterium | reverse complement strand
GCCCCGTTAGGTCCGCAAATGAGACGGAATTTATTCATGTATCGTTTCGTCCGCTTCGGTTTCACTGCGTAAAGATCCCGCGGAAGGAAATGGAAGGACGACCATATCCTTGTAATGTCCTGAAGACCGATGATATCGGTACGCGCATCCATAAGCTCAAGCTGCAGCTGAGTCGTAGCAGCATCAGCAGGAGCCTTTATCTCCTTCAAAAATGTCCTTGAACAAAGATCAACGAACTGGGCGCTGTAGCAGATATCCATGCTTTCTTCGTGTGAGTATCCCGCTAAAAACGCTGCACAGTATGTCGCATAATAATGAAAATCCTCCTGCATACCTTTACTCCTGTTCCCCCTCCTTCCTTAGCTTATCTATCTTTAAAGCTGAGTTTATAATGTCTGCAAGGATAAAACAGGTAGTCAGGTCCACCATCGTGGAAGCAACCACCGAATCATTGTATTTTTTTATTAATTCATCATACCTTGTAAAATACTGCGGTATACCGGAAAGAGTCAGCACCATCATGGCACCTCCCGCAAAGAGAAAAAACTTTGTTTTCTTTTGCCCCCTGCTGTATTTTATCGCACTGTTTCCTATATAGAAATGCACGATGAACGCAATAGCTGCTATTATGATAAAAAAGAAGATCAGAAAGATATGAAACAGCTTTTCCTCGTCTGCATCCATTGTCGTCGTATCGACCCCTGACATGATATCATCAAAAAAGGGTTTATTCATGGTAACGGTCAAAAGTACTTTTACGACTGACCACATCCCCATCATGATATATCCGCCTCCGCTGCATGCCAGATTTATCGTATACCGCCTAAGCTGCGTCTTATTATCGCTGTTCATATTATTCCCTTCAAGCCTATCATTATCAGTATGATCCCCCCTGATATCTCTGCCTTTCCGGAAAGCCTCTCTCCTATCCTCTGTCCCAGGTGAAGTCCCGCCATACATATCACAAAGGTAACTATGCCTATTATCAGCGATTCGGTCAACGCACTCAGAAAATCATGCCCTGCTATTGTGAATCCTACGGATAATGCATCTATCGATGTGGCAACCCCCTGCAAAAACAAAGTACCGCCACGTAGTTCCTCTGTCTTCCCGTCGCTTTTGCGGATGCCCTCCATGATCATTTTTATGCCGATATAGGACAAAAGCATCAGAGCAATCCACGGTATGAAGGGCTGTATTCCCCTGAAGGTCTCCGCGACAAAGTGAACGCATATCCATCCCACAAAAGGCATTATCGTCTGGAATCCCCCGAACGTCCCTGCTATCATAAATCTTTGTGCATCCGGCATATCAGGGTCGCGAAATCCGTTTGCTACAGAAACGGAAAATGCGTCCATCGCAAGCCCTATTCCAAATAATATACTGTTTATGATAAAAAGAACATCCATCATTCTGACAATATGTATTGCCGGATCACAACGGCCTGAATGAGGATCTGACGGAATATACGCTGCAGACCGGCAGGGCAGTTATTAATCGCGTGCATAACGCTCCATCAGGCTGTTTATCATGTAGTCAGCGCCGACTTTTGCGCTGCTTCCGACGTTGTAAAGGTACCTTTGTCTGTATTCGATCATCCTGTCCGGTGAGAATGAGCTGTCATGAAGAAGCTTTTCCACCGAACCGGCAATATCTGATCTTATATCCGAAGGATCCATCGAGATCCCTATCTTATCCCTTATCTCAATGTCCATCGGGACTATTCCAAGCTCCTCATAATCGGGGTTCATAACCTTCATAGGGGTATTTACGAATAATACGGGCTTCAGGGTTGTGAGCGAATACTCATAGGCAATACCGGACCAGTCAGTCACAAGAATATCAGCGTCATAAACCGTTTTATCTGATGAAAAATCAGTCTGTATTTCTATATCCCTATTTCCGGAATACTTTTCACGAAGCTCATTCAGACGGCTCATCTTATGGCGGACATACTGCGGATGAGGACGCAGAGTGATCTTATATCCCCTTCCGGCAAGACCCTCAAGAATATCCTCGACACACAGATCCAGCAGGTTATCCTCCTGCCACGAAGGTGCAATAAGAATACTTCTGACGCTGTCAGCAGCCAGCTTCGAATGTCCTTCGCTCTCGTATGCCCTTATCATATTGTCGATCAGACAATATCCGAAGTCCACGATCTTTTTTTCTTTGAGGCCGTACACCTCCTCCATCTTTCTGATCTCGCTTTTATCAAAGCTGTTACACGCAAATATCGTATCATAATGATCAAGTGCATGCTTCTTATATGTCATATTCATGCTCCCGATGCTGTGATCGATAT
Source organism: uncultured Lachnospiraceae bacterium (assembly GCA_902782655.1). Lineage (GTDB taxonomy): Bacteria > Bacillota > Clostridia > Lachnospirales > Lachnospiraceae > NK4A144. The sequence goes on along the minus strand of CACZNY010000047.1, from coordinate 1,312 downwards.
AAATGTATTCTATATCATTCCTGATCATTGACCTCTTGATATGATATCTCTGAAGATCCGGAAGAGTCATCACCACCATATCCGCATCCATCTTCATCATAAGAACGATAAGCTTGTTGTCGCCGATGTAGTATGTCCTGAACTGCTCAGTCTCTGCTTCCAGGACATCATCATTTATGTCACTTGTGATATAGTGAATGACGATATCCGTCCTTTTTACTATGCTCTCTATCACGTCCCGGAAATACTTATAGAACCCCTTCCCCTCGGAATAGAAGACGATCTGCTTGTTTTCATACCTGATGAAACGTTTATAATCTCTCTTCTGCCGCGAAGCCTCCTCTCTGGAAAGAGCTTTTTTCCGGTCACGGCTTTCAGCCCTGCTCTTTTCAAGCAGCTCATGACTTTCTTCAAGCGCCTTATAATCAATATACTTTCGCGGATTAATACAGGCATTAAGGAAATACATCTGTATGACCGAGATGAGATTTCCGGCTATCCAGTAAAGGCCGATACCTGCCGGAACAAAAAGTCCAAGATATAACGACAATCCGACAGATATGATAAGAGTCGTAAGCTTATTTGCAAAGCTTTGCTCTGACTGAAGGACATTGGATATGTTCTGCGTTACGCACATAAAAAGGGCAGAAAGCGCAGCCATAAGCGGAATGACGATAATAATACCGCCCGACCGGATCGGTATCTCTGACAGATCCAGTCCCAGCCACATCATGGGTACTCCTTTATTTATGAGAATACGTATTCCTTCAACGACTCCCATGAGAAGTATCAGCTGGATTATCACCGGGAAAATATCAAGAAGCGGATGATATTTTTCTCTTTTATACAGAGAATACTGCGCCTCCGAGATCATGTCCCTGTCGCCTCTGTACATGGCCTTATACCGGTTCATCTCCGGATACATCTTTACCATCTTTATCGAGTTTTTTTGTACAAGAACAGCGATCGGCAATAATAATATCCTGGTAAGCAGCGTAAATACCCAAATTGCCCATCCGAAATTACCGGTAAGATCACAGCAGAGCTCCAGAAGCCTGCTGAAGAAGGATCCGATCGCACTCACGATCAGGCCTCTGTATCCTCGTTCTTGAAATGAATCTCTTTTTTCTCCTTATCCTTATCCTTCTTAAAAAAAGAAGCGATCTTATGCCGGAAGATCGTCAGGCAGGCGCCAATCGCTATAACTATGCCCGCCACTGCCTGTATAGTGTAGCTTACCGCCGAAGGATCAATATAGAGTAATATCATATCTCACTCCTTTCATTTTACTTTGAAATCTTAGCGAGGTATT
>CACZNY010000046.1 GCA_902782655.1 uncultured Lachnospiraceae bacterium | reverse complement strand
CTGTCACATCAGGGGACAAGGACGATGCCGGACGGTGTCTATGTCACGGACAGGACTTTCGTCTATGAATGTCAGGTTCTGGCTTTTGGTCGGTTTAAGATGATCATTCATCCAGATTAAGAAAATGGGTATATGAGATAGAATCCGTATCAGATACACATATCCGCATTACGGTCAAGAATAAATATGCCACAAAATCCTTTGAGGTCGTATATGAGGATTTTAATTCGGAGTATCATCCGTTCGCAAACGACCTGCAGCCAAGACCGACAAGATATAATTATTGGTTAAGTTTCTGGCAGTCATATGTCGGGATGGGAGATGGGAACTTGGGAGATGTCCACGAAGAGAAATGGCATCAAACTGAAGAGGATCTTATAAATCGCATGAAGCAGTTGATATCATATTATGTATAAGTTACTATTCAGCTAAATGGCGTTGCATGAAAAGGAGGAATTTATTATGAAAAAGATTTTATCGCTGATATTAGCAGTAAGCATGGGGATAAGCCTTGTAGCATGCGGCAGTACCAGTTCGAGCGAAAACACAGAGTCTGCAGCCATACCGCGGACTACCACGGCAGAAGCTCCGACAGGAGCAGAGGTTTCATCAGAAAGCGAAGAGGCTTTTACGGAAAAGGCAATTCCTGTAATACGAGACAGCCTGGACAGCACTGAAACTGCGGCAGTCCGCTATTACGAAGACCTGCCCAATGTGCCATACATGAACACGACAGACTTCTACGATCAGTTCTATCTGATAAACACGGAAATTAAAGAAGGCATGACATTCAAGCAGGATGGCAGCAGATATACTTTATCAAACTTCTGCGGCGATGATGCCGTGTTTGATATCGATACCGATACTATCGAGATTGTCAACACGGAACGGTTTATCAAGCTTGCCACCGACCTCCAGACTGCGACCGGCAATAACAGCATAGACCCCGATTATCCCTATGCCATGCTGACTCATACGATGGATCCGGAAGAACCGGCATTAAAAACGCTTGAACTTTCAGATTATGATATTGATTTAAGAGGTGATGATACCGGTGTTTATGTGCCCCTGCCCACTCTTGCCGATATTTTTGCTTCCGCAAGCGGATACTATGTTGTATACGCAGGAGAAAAGATATATGTCAGGGACTTCGTAGGGCTTTACCTGGATTCGGTTATGGAAGAGGATCCGGACTACTTCACAGCCATAAAATCAGACAGGACGGATGACATGGCGCAGTATACCTATAATGAACTCTGCTTTAACATGGATCTGTGGTACGGAAAGCCTGGACAGGAATATATCCACAAAGACCTTGATAGCGGCAAGAAGCTGGATGAAATACTTACGGAGGAATATCCGGAAATCAAAGGAAAGCTCCTGGCAAAGGATTTTGAAACCTTCTACGGCGGACTTATCCATCTGTTCGCGGGACTCTTATTTGACGGCGGGCATACCGGTATGGCCTGCAATGCCCTTATGGATGACGAGTTCGACCTGTCAACAAAGTTCTTCAAGGAAGCAAGGGCAGAGGATTACGGAGTCGCGTACAACCGTTACGTAGAGAGGATAGGCCACGGGGCGCTGCGCGAGGAAGCCCGGGAGTCCTTCTACAATGGGGACTATTACGTAGAAAAGGGAGATACAGCCGTCATCTGCTTCAATAAGTTCGTGGTAGACAATGATGCATGGCGGGCATTCCTTGCCGGCGAAACAGAGAGGCCCCTGATCGTGGAAGATCCTGAAACAGGCGGGGAGACTTATGATACCGTAGGCGTCATGCTCGCCGGGCTCGAACGCGCGAAAAAGAATCCTGAAATCAAGAACATCATCATAGACAACACCTGTAACGGCGGAGGTAACGACATCGCTATGCTGGCTATAGAATGGCTTGCGACCGGAAAGGGATATATCCGCGACTGGAATGCGATCACCGAACAGTATAACACTAAGGAAGAAGTATTTGACTTCAATCACGACGGCAAGATTGATGACAGCGATGTGAGCCCTTATACAGACTATAATTATGGCGTCCTTACCAGCGACGGCTCCTTCTCCTGTGGTAACGCATTCCCGTTCTTTATGCATGAACATGGCGCCATGATCCTTGGTGAAAAGAGCAGCGGCGGAGCCTGCGGAGTACGCCTTTCGAGCGTTGGAGGTATTGAGGTACAGAATTCCGCTGCTTCGAGCTGTACTGTTACGGACGAAGGTGAGACAGTGGATAACGGATGTCCGGTGGATGCCGAACTTATTTCCAGCGGCGATAATCCATACGAAAATTTCTACGACCTTGAAAACCTCGGCGAACAGATGAATAAATATTTTGATGAAGCTCGGGAAAATGCAGCGTAATCATAACCGATGCATGCAGAAATTAGTTTATGGTTTAAGAAATCGCAATGGTGTTTTCGAGCTTAGTGTACTACCGTTTGGCTATGAGGGATAAATATTAATATGTGTTTTATGGCAGCTGCCCCGCAGGGGGGCTTCATTGGTGATGCCTGGCGAAAGCGGGAACGATATCCCTTCAGCCTTCTCAAATGATTGAAGAAATTCCGAAATACCAGATTTGCTACCGCCCATCTGCTATGCAATATCCCGCAGGCTTAGATGCAGCAAGTAACGCTTTACAATAATGTTCTTGTAGTCCAGTTTCATGGCTACCTCATATAATGAAAACATTTTCTACCTCCTCTGGGTGGGTTGGATTCATTATGAGGTAATCTATAATTTCATGTAATAGTTAAAATCTGTCCGTTAGACACCGCATCGTGTCCGATGAAGACTGCTCAGCAGTTGTTCGGCTCCGCAAAAAGGTTCGTTAGCTGCCGCAATATGCAATTAACTCTAAAATAAGAGGGCTTGCGGTAGCGAAGTGGACGCAAGGCTTTCCTCCTGATATTCTTGACCTGATCATGGGGGATAATGTTATGATTATAAAGCTACCAGGTTTATAGTCAATACACTATCGAAAGGCTTTTGATGAAGGAGGGTTTCAAGTACTATGAAAAAAAGAATCTTTGCGATGATGATCGTGTGCCTGACGATAATATGCTTTGTCGGTTGTCAGAGCTCAGCTACTAACGTGAATGCGGAAGTTACGGGGCCCTCTGATGTTAATCAGGAAATGAGTGAAGCCGACAGCATCGGGACAACGACTGTAACGCCACAATCCTACAGTGTGGAAGAGAAATCTGTCCCCCTGTATATCGGAAAAGCAGATAATAAGCAGGAAATCGGGCTGCTATTTATTAATGACGGGATAATACCTTATATTTCTGTTGCGGATATTTCCGGGCTTTTGAAACAGATTTATGATTTTGATAACCCGGCAGAAGAATTCTATAAGCTTGATTATAATACTGACGGTGATCATGCAGTCATTTCCAGAGGCGTATACAATGCGGATTTTGACTGTGCCAATGATACAATATCCTTTGCAGATTATGATGCATTCTTTAAGATGGAAGGGAGTCTTCTTGTCGATATGGTCTCACGGACAGCAAATACCGACAGGCTGTTCCTGCAAAGCGCCCTTTCAACAGACAGATATGGCAGGAGCATAGAATTTGACCTTAAGCCGTATGAGATAGATCTTGTAAAGGATGGGGATGGATATTATGTGCCGTTGCAGACCGTAAGTGACGTTTTTTTCAGCTTTTACGGCTCTTTCGCTCTATACAATGGCGATTGCGTCATCATTGGCGCGGGACTTGATGAAAAGCTGAAGGAGATCTTCAACTCCGGAAGCGGGAAATGGAATAAGGAGCTTGCTGAATTTTCCTATAACGAAACCTGCTTTGTGCTTGATTCCGAATATGGCTTAAAGGAACAGCATGGCATTGACAGCTTTGACACATTATTAAGTGATACAGGTCTTAAGAGAGAATTTCTGAGTGAAGATTCATCAGTCGCTGAGGGTGCACTGTATAAACTGATCTATTTATATCTGGGAGATTTACACAGTCAGTTTAACGGGATCTCATACCTGACTGACAGGGATAAGTTTGTCGATATGGTTGCTCCTATAGGAATGGGTCTGGCGGGTACCTCCTGGGAAAGTGACAAGGCAGACCTGTTGGCTGCAAGAGAGGAGTGTTATCCGGATGGGGTTCCGGCTTATGAGGAAATACAGAACACGGCTTATATCACCTTTGACCAATTTACAGATCGGAGTCCTGAAATCGATTATTATGCACAGCCGACTGAAGCAGATAACAGTGATGCCGATACAGTAAGACTCATGCAGTATTCCTGTCAGCAGATTCTCAGAGAAGACAGTCCTATAGAGAATGTTGTGATGGATCTTTCCATCAACGGCGGCGGAGACACAGGAACGGCAGAATATGTTATGGCCACGTTCCTTGGACAGGCTGATCTGAGTACAAAAGATACTCTTACCGGCGCTATGACAGATGCGGTATATACTATAGACACAAATCTGGATGGAAAATTTGACGAAAGCGATACTCTCGCAGGAAAGGGGCTTCACCTGTATTGCCTGGAATCTCCCGTAAGCTTCTCCTGCGGAAACCTGGCTCCGAACGCATTTAAGGCTTCTCATAAGGTTACACTGCTTGGGCAGGAATCCGGTGGTGGTTCCTGCGCAATTCATCCGCTATGTACAGCCGCAGGCAGTCAGTATCAGGTTTCCGGATACAGGATGTTTTCCATAATGAAGAATGGTTCTTTCTATGATGTTGACAGGGGTGCACAGCCCGATTATTTCATTGGTGATATAAACAAATTCTATGATCGCAGGAAGCTGACAGAATACATCAACAATTTGAACTGAGCTAAAATCCAGCAGGGAGGATGAAATCGCACACTGCTCGCCCGAGTGCCCACCAAACACCTTCAGGTGACATCTTCCTTACGGCAGCTATCTCCATAAAGACAAGGGGACGGTTCTTTTGGCAACACAAAGGAACCGTCCCCGCTTAATAAGAATTACAGCAGGAATAAGCCTGCTGCGATAGATGAAGCCAGGGTGGAAGCAGTCCAGATGATCTACAAGAAGCCGGGCAAGTACCTGCCTAAGCCATATGTATTGGTAGACTGAGTACAGCTTAAGAAATCCGAATACACGGTTAAGTATTATGAAGGTGAAGTCACGGATGTGACGGCTAAGGGTGTTAAGGAGCTTACTTCTATGGATAAGCTGGAGCTTGTAGGAGATGAAACGTCAAAGACCATAACCATAGCTGTTACAGCCAAGGGCAACTACAGCGGAACTGCACTTGGTACCTATGAAGTAGTAAAGGCTAAGTCAGAAGCGGTAATATTAAGCATAGACACGCATTTCAGAAGAGGGAGTTAAGAAAAAGACATATGATAATAAAAGAGCTTACAGTTGATAAATGGCTTGATCACCTGAAAAAACATCCCGTTCCGGAGCTGATGGATGAAGAATGTGTGTCGGCCCTGGAAAATGTCAGGGCAGAGTACGGCAG
>CACZNY010000045.1 GCA_902782655.1 uncultured Lachnospiraceae bacterium | reverse complement strand
GATCACTGTAGCCTCTTACAGCCGCTGTGGCAAGAGTAAGCACGGCGAAGCAGCCGATATAGACAGCCGGTATCCTGATCTCTATGACCTTGGTGAAGACAAGGAAAAGCCCGCCCGCAAGAAGGAAGAGCGCTGAGGTCGCTCCTATCACTCCCCCTGTATTACCGAGGAATAAAGCACCGAGATCAAAATGCTCTCCAAGCTTTAAGTAGGCTAAGGGAGTCGCTCCCGAAAGGGCATCCGTAGTCGCAGGCACCTCCCAGAGAGTATGGATAAAGCCGCCGTTTGAAGCGTAGGTCGTCATCTGTCCCGAGAAAGCTATGAGCAGGAAGCATCTTGCGCCCAGGGCGGGATTCATGAAATTCTGCCCGAGTCCGCCGTAGAGCTGCTTTATCACGATGATCGCAAAAACGGCTCCGAGCACCGGTATCCACCAGGCTATCTCAGGCGGCATGTTCATGGCAAGGAGTATGCCGGTGAGCGCTGCGCTGAGATCACTTATCGTCACCTTTTTATGCATGAGCTTTTCATAGGCATATTCGGCAAGGACAGCGGCAGCAGGTGTCAGCACCAGTATGAGCAGAGCATGAAGCCCGAAGTTTATCACGCCGAAAATGCAGGCAGGCATCAGCGCAAGGATCACCGCCAGCATTATCTTCTGTGTAGTTATTTTGTCTCTTACATGAGGCGAGACAGAAACCTGATATTTATTCTCCATCCTTATCTCTCCTCCTATTTCCTTTTGCTTGCCATTAAGGTTCGGCGCATTGCCTTGATATTTGCTGCAAGCGGCCTCTTCGCCGGGCAGGAGAAGCTGCAGGAGCCGCACTCCACGCACTCCAGCCCGTAGGCTTTTTCAAAGCCTTCCATATCCTTATGCTCCGCCAGGTCGCAGAGAAGATAAGGCTGAAGCCTTGCCGGGCATCCCCTTACGCATCTTCCGCATTTGATGCAGGGAGTCTCCTCCTGTTTTGAGACCGTATCCTCAAGGAAGCAGGTTATGGCTCCCGAGGTCTTGGTCACCGGGATGCTGAGGTCATAAAGGGCAAAGCCCATCATGGGGCCGCCCGATATAAGCTTCTCGGGATTTCCCTTAAAGCCTCCCGCATCATCTATTATCTCCTGATATGACATGCCCACCGGCACTTCGTAATTTCTGGGATTTGCGATGGCATCGCCTGATATCGTAAATATCCTGCGTATCAAAGGCTGCCCCAGGATCACGGCGTCGTGTATGGCTATCACTGTATCGATATTATCCACCACACAGCCTGCATCTGCCGGGAGCATCTTCGAATTGACCTTCCTGCCCGTGATGGCATCTATGAGACAGCGTTCAGCGCCCTCGGGATACTTGGTCTTCATTACTGCCACACGCATCCTCTTATGGCCCTGCACTGCTTTTTCCATCACGGTCACCGCCTCGGGCTTATTATCCTCTATGCAGATCACGCCCTCCGCATGGTCAAAAAGCTTCAATATGCACTCAAGCCCTCCGACTATCTCATCCGGATGCTCAAGCATGCAGCGGTAATCCGAGGTAAGATAAGGCTCGCATTCCGCACCGTTCACCAGTACGTACTCGATCCTGTCAGGCTCCTTTGGAGCAAGCTTTACATGGGTGGGAAAGCCCGCTCCTCCCATGCCGACAACCCCTGCCTTCTTTATCCTTTCAAGTATTTCCTCTCCTGACAGTGAATCAAGAGCTGCAGCTTCAGCGGGTACAGCTTCATACTGCCCGTCATTTTCGACTATGATGGCATCCACCATATCACCCACGGCATTTCTTCTTTTTTCTATTGACTTCACGGTACCGGACACGGATGAATGCACCGGCGCGGAAACAAAGCCTCCCGCTTCCGCTATCTGCTGTCCCTTAAGCACCCTGTCGCCCTTTTTTACACAGGCCTTTGCGGGCGCGCCGATATGCTGTGACAGCAGATATACCAGCTCTTTTCCGGGCTTCAGCTCCCTGATCGGCATGTCCTTCGAGAATTCCTTGCCGTCAAAGGGATGCACTCCGCCCTTGAAGGTATATAAACCCATTTCCTGCCTCCTTGTTTATGGAAGTTTAATAATCTAATCATTATACCATACTGGAAATTACCTTGAAAACTGACCGACCTAAACCCCGTCCCCCAGGTCCACCTCAATCCTGCATCCGGCGGTCTATGGATTGAGTGCAAATGTCAGAGGGTACGTCCCCTCTGACATTTTTTCGAAGTCCTCTGGAACCTTTTATGATTCACGCCATGCCAAAAAGCTG
>CACZNY010000044.1 GCA_902782655.1 uncultured Lachnospiraceae bacterium | reverse complement strand
TTTCTTCTTCCGCAGCCTTAAGAGCCGCTTCCCTCGCTTCCTCGTCCTCTATCCCCTTTCTCTTAAGGAATTCATATGCCGAATCCGGATCATAGCTCTCGGCATACTTAGAATAAAGGACAGAGCTTTTGATCTCTGATTCGCGGGATTCCTCACTTATCTCTCCCATCTGGCTCTGGGGCGGGAGAATGGAGACCTTTTGGGCAAGCGAAGGCACCCCATCCTCTCCAAGGAAGGAAACGACTGCCTCTCCAGTACCCAATGCCATCAGGGTCTCATATGTATTAAATTCCGGATTCTCTCTCAGTCCTTCGGCTGCCGCCCTTACTTTCTTTTGCTCCGCCGGAGTATACGCATGAAGAGCATGCTCTATCTTATTACCCAGCTGGTTCATCACGGCGTCAGGAATATCGGACGGATTCTGTGTCGCAAAAAATACCCCGATCCCTTTGGATCTGATAAGCTTCACTACCTGCTCTATTTTTGTTATGAGCTCCTTGGAAGCTCCCTTGAAAAGAAGATGAGCCTCATCAAAAAAGAATACAAATTTAGGCTTCGCCAGATCTCCCACCTCCGGAAGTGTTTCGAAAAGCTCAGACAAGAGATACATCATAAACATTGAATAAAGCGTTGTATCATTTATAAGCGAGGATGAGTCGAGTATATTTATGACTCCCCTGCCTTCAGGCCCCGTAGAAAAGAAATCCCTTATATTAATGGCAGGCTCTCCGAAAAACTGCTCGGCTCCCTTCATCTCCAGCGCAACGACCTCTCTCACGATCGCTGCTATGGAGACCGGAGCTATCTTTCCGTATTCGGCTTCAAACTCTTTATGATTATCAGACACGTAGTTTAGTATCGCCTTCAGATCCTTGGTGTCAATGAGCAAAAGCCCCTGGTCATCGGCTATTTTATATACAATATTGAGCAGTGCGGTCTGAAGATCGTTCAGTCCGAGCACGGCAGACATAAGATCCGGACCCATTTCTGATACTGTTGTTCTTAGCGGAATGCCCTTTTTCCCATATAAATCCCAGAAGCAGCAAGGATATCCGTGATATTCAAAGACCGTATCGGAGAGCCCGAACCGTTCCTTTCTCCGCTGCATATCCTCATTGTCTTCTCCCGGCATGCACATACCGGCCAGATCCCCCTTTACATCGGCAAGAAAAACCGGAACCCCCATATCGGAAAAGGATTCGGCAAGCACCTTCAGCGTGATCGTCTTACCGGATCCCGTAGCTCCCGCTATAAGCCCGTGCCTGCAGCACATGGATGGATTGATATAAATGTTTTCCCCGTCATCTTTCATTCCTATGCGGATCATATTATCTGTATACATGGCATTCTCCTCTGAAATAAATACATTTTGCTTTTCAATTGTTTCCTTGCATTATATCGTGAGATAGTATATCATTTAAGCGTTACATTAATCAAAACTTCATATTTGACGTTCTTCTTATTAAGAGTGGTGGAGATGCAAAGGATCTGTGAAGCCACGGCAACCCCTGACGCTGATATTGTATCAGATGGAAGGTGCCAACCTTGAGCGAGTGATCGAACAATGAGAGGATTTGATTATGATGATCGGGTCCGCCTCTGGCGGACTTTTCAAATTTAAAAGAAGAAAGGAAGGATACAAATGGAGAAAAGATTATTTACATCCGAATCCGTTACCGAGGGACATCCCGACAAAGTCTGTGATGCGGTATCGGATGCCATACTTGATGCCTGCATGGCAGCAGATCCCATGAGCAGAGTTGCCTGTGAAACGGCGTGCTGCACAGGCTTCGTTCTGATAACGGGCGAAATCACGACAAATGCATATATAGATATGCAGAAGATAGCAAGGGATACTATCAAAGAGATCGGTTATACGAAATCAGAATACGGCTTCGACGGCAATACCTGTGCCGTTCTGGTCGCAATAGATGAGCAGTCCTCTGATATCGCCATGGGCGTCGACAAGGCGCTGGAGGCCAGAAAGGGAAGCCTTACTGACGATCTGGATACCGGAGCAGGAGATCAGGGCATGATGTTCGGTTTCGCCACAAACGAGACAGAGGAGTATATGCCCTATCCCATTTCCCTGGCGCATAAACTCTGCCTTCAGCTTACAAAGGTAAGAAAAGACGGAACCCTGAAGTATTTAAGGCCCGACGGCAAAAGCCAGGTATCAGTGGAATACGGCGAAGATGGCAAACCTCTGCGTCTCGAAGCGGTCGTTCTTTCCACCCAGCACGACGAGGATGTGACTCAGGAGCAGATCCATGATGATATCAGAAAATATGTATTCGACCCGGTTCTGCCCAAGGAGCTCATTGATGCTGACACCAAGTACTTCATCAATCCCACCGGACGCTTTGTGATAGGCGGGCCTCACGGAGATGCAGGCCTTACGGGACGTAAGATAATAGTCGATACCTACGGCGGATATGCACGTCACGGCGGCGGCGCCTTCTCCGGAAAGGACTGCACCAAGGTTGACCGTTCCGCAGCATATGCAGCAAGATATGTGGCAAAGAATATTGTTGCTGCCGGACTTGCGGACAGGTGTGAGATACAACTCTCATATGCCATCGGAGTGGCTCAGCCCACTTCTGTAATGGTAGATACTTTCGGTACGGGTAAGATCACGGATGAAAAACTTGTAGGGATAATAAGAGAGAATTTTGACTTAAGACCCGCAGGGATAATAAAAATGCTCGACCTTCGCCGTCCCATATACAAACAGACCTCTGCTTACGGACATTTCGGAAGGAACGATCTGGATCTTCCCTGGGAAAAGCTGGATAAAGTCGACGCTTTAAGGAAATATATCTAATCGATCAAAGCCACGTTATCGCCTCCGAACGCTTCCTGCAAATGCTGCAGGACATCGGAGGCGATCACTTTTATCCTCAGAACCTTCTGCTGTTTCGTGTTTTCCAGATATATTATAACGGAATCCTTCCCCTCGTCGCCTGCATTTAATATACTCATAAGCTTTTTGTTATTGTCTTCATATGCCTCTATATCATTAAATTTGATATAAATCTTAACAGGCATATCCTCAAACAGACAGACATTATTTGCTGTCAGCGAGGCATCCTGCTCATCCTGCAGCCGTACACGTCCCGTAACAAAAATCTTCTGATCTGTCCGCAGCATTTCCTTATACTTTCGGTAGATATCAGGCCATACAAAGACCTCGATCGAGCCCACGAGATCTTCAATGGTAAGAATAGCGAATGTATCCCCTTTCTTTGTCTGTTTTAACGAAACATTGGAAATTAAGCCCCCTATAGTCTCCGTTGCCCCATCGGCAACATTGGGCACAGCCCCCTCTTCGCCCATCATAAGATCAACAGTCCTTTTCGTGATATTCTTCTTCCACAGATTTTCATATGCCTGAAGCGGATGTCCCGATATATAAACGCCCAGTACTTCTTTTTCATAGGCCAGTCTGATCTCCTCCGGGAGATCCCCGACTTCCGGAAGAGAAAAGACGGTCACAGCTGCTGCATCCCCGTCGCCCATCAGATCAAAAAGGGTCATCTGTCCGGCAATACTGTTCTTCCTCTCGGAAGCAGCGCTGTCCATCAGCGTATTATATACCATCAGTTTCTGTTTACGGTTACCCGGAAGCGTATCCATGGCGCCGGCCTTTATCAGATTTTCAACAGCTCTCTTATTTACTTCTCTGCCGCATATCCGATCGATGAAGTCCTTTATATCCCTGTATCTGCCATTTTTCTCCCTCTCCTCAACTATGGCATTTATAACTGGTCGTCCCAGGCCTTTTACCGCAGACATCCCATACCGGATGTTCCTTTCTCCGGAGGCGGTAAACACACTGTAACCCTCATTTATATCAGGAGGGAGTATCCCGATCTTCATTTCCCTGCATACCAGGATATACTCAGCAACTTTTACAGAGTTGTCCAGATAGCTTGTCAGCGTTGCCGCCATAAATTCCACGGGATAATAATACTTCAGCCACGCAGTCTGCATAGTGACCACGGCATAGCTTGCAGAGTGGCTTTTATTGAACGCATATTTGGCAAAATCATTCATGGAATCATATATCCTGTCGGCCGCAGACTCTGAAATGCCTCTTTGCACGCATCCCTGTATATTCTGATCCGGATCTCCATATATGAAGCTGTGCCGGTTCTCATCTATTACATACTGCTTCTTTTTACTCATGGCGCGTCTGATATTATCAGCCTGCCCAAGGGAGTAGCCTGCAAGCGACTGGAATATCTGCATCACCTGCTCCTGATAAACGATACAGCCATAGGTTGCCTCGAGTATGGGGACAAGCTCCTCCGTCTCATATCCTATGCTATTCGGATCATTCTTGCCTTTTATGTATCTGGGAATAAAATCCATGGGGCCGGGGCGGTATAGAGCTATACCGGCTATGATGTCCTCAAGAGACCTTGGCTTAAGCCTTTTCATAAAGGCCTTCATCCCCCCCGACTCTATCTGGAAGATCCCATCGGTCTGACCCGTGCTTATATAATCCAGTACATTGATATCATTCAGGTCTATCGTGTCGATATCTATACTCAGCCCCGGATTGCGCTGCATAGCAGCTTCTGCGGCATCCTTTATTACAGTCAGGGTGCGCAGCCCCAAAAAATCCATCTTCAAAAGCCCCAGTTCCTCCAGGGTGACCATTGTATACTGGGTTGTGATCTCTCCACCGCTCTGCTTTGACAGCGGGACATATCTGTCTGCATCCTCAGGCGTGATAAGTATGCCTGCCGCATGAATGGAGGTGTGCCTTGGCAGGCCTTCAAGCCTCAGGCTCATGTCAACTATATTCTTAACCTCCTCATCACTTTCATACAGTTCCCTGAATTCACTATTCTGCTCCATCGCTTTGGCAAGGGTCATCCCCAGCTCGGCGGGAACCAGACGGGCAAGCTGATCTCCCCTGGCATACGGAAGATCCATAACTCTGCACACATCACGCAGGACCCCCCTTGCCTGAAGCGTTCCGAAGGTTACAATCTGTACGCATTTGGAACGTCCGTACTTTCCTACGACGTAATCTATCACCTGCTGCCGCCCTTCAGGAGCAAAATCCACGTCGATATCAGGCATGGAAACACGCTCCGGGTTAAGGAACCTCTCAAAGAGAAGGGCATACCTTGTCGGCTCCAGAGTTGTAATGTCAAGACAGTAAGAAAGGATCGCGCCGGCCGCAGAACCGCGCCCCGGCCCCACAGGAATATCATGCGTCTTCGCATAATTTATATAATCCCACACAATGAGAAAATAATCCACGTAGCCCATCCTGCGTATGACGGAAAGCTCAAAGTCCAGACGTTCCTTTATCCTGCCATCATCATCAGGATATTTATCCCTTAAGCCCTCATAGGCAAGATAGCAGAGATAGTCCCACGAAGACGAAAAGGTTTCCGGAATATCAAAGTGCGGAAGCTTCGTTCTGTGAAATTCAATCTCGACATTGCATCTGTCAGCTATCTTCTGTGTATTATCAAGAGCCTCGGGGATAAAGGCAAACAAATCCCTCATCTCCTCCTCACTCTTTACATAGTATTGTCCTCCGGGATAGCGCATACGGTCTTCATCCGACAGCTTTTTCCCGGTCTGTATACACAGAAGAAGGTCATGAGGTTTTGCATCTTCGGGGTATGTATAATGACAGTCATTAGTCGCAATAAGCGGGATGTCCAGTTTCCTGGAAAGCTGTATCAGTCCCTGATTCACAAGGGTCTGCTCCCCATCAAGATGATCCTGCAGCTCCAGAAAGAAGTTTCCCCTGCCGAAGATTTCAAGGTATTCAAGCGCTGCCTTCTCGGCCTGATCAAAAAACCTGTTATCAAGAGCCCTTGCTATCTCTCCCGCAAGGCAGGCCGAAGAGCAGATAAGCCCCTCATGAAAGGTCCGTAGGGTTTCCTTGTCCACACGGGGCTTATAGTAAAAGCCTTCCGTAAACCCTATGGAGACTATCTTCATCAGGTTCTGATATCCTGTATTATTCTCGGCAAGCAGGATCAGATGATAAAATCTGTCCTCGCCTCGTGATATCTCCCGGTCGAAGCGGGAACCGTTGGCTACATAGACCTCGCATCCTATGACAGGCTTTATCCCCTGCTCCAGGCATTCCTTATAAAAATCTATGACACCGTACATCACACCGTGATCCGTGATGGCAGCTGCATTCATCCCAAGTTCTTTTATCCTTGAGACATACTCTTTTATTTTATTTGACCCATCAAGAAGGCTGTATTCTGTATGGGTATGAAGATGAACAAATGACATATCATCATTATACCAAATGTTTGACATCACCCCAAAAGCTTTTTATACTACTACAATAACCTTTTTTGCTGACAGGAGTATCTGATCAATGCCTAGGATCCTTACTCAAAATTTAATACCGGGCATGGTCGTAGCAGAAGATGTATACACCTATAACAATCAGTTGGTTCTGCTTAAAGATACTGAGCTTACGGACAAATCCATAACCAAGCTTGAATTCTATTCCATCATCTCGGTAAGGGTGCGCGAGGACTCTGCCGCCGCTTCTTCTCCCGAGGATCTCCCTCAGGACGAGATGACCTACAGTCAAAGGATAAAAGCTTCTCCGGAATATAAGGAATTCAAGCAGAACTTCGAGAAATCGATCGATGAGTTCAAAGGACAGGTCAATACTCTCCTCACAACCTCAAAGGGCAGCAAGGTAGATACGGACAGTCTTCTTATGGATACGAACAATATTCTGAGAAGAACTCCTTCCGGACTCAAAATCTTTGATATGCTGCATAATATGCGCATGTATGATGATCCCACCTTTGCTCACTGCATGAATGTGGCTCTGATCTGTCATGTTTTCGGACAATGGCTCAACATGCCTGACAGGGATGTGGATACCCTTACTGTCGCCGGACTGCTTCATGATGTCGGCAAGCTGAAGATACCGGAGCAGATCCTCGGCAAACCTGCCAGGCTTACCGACAGCGAATATCAGGTGATCAAAACACACACGGTCGAAGGCTATAATATCTTAAAGGACTTTGATATGGACGAGCACATCAAGAATGCCGCTCTTATGCATCATGAACGCTGTGATGGATCGGGCTACCCTCTGGGGCTCACCTCCGAACGCATAGATGATTTTGCTAAGATCGTGTCGATCGCCGACGTCTACGATGCCATGACATCTGCCAGAGTCTACAGAGGTCCGCTATGTCCCTTTAAGGTCATCGAGATATTCGAAAGCGAAGGTCTGCAAAAATACGATTCAAAATACATCCTGACTTTTTTGGAGTATATAGTCGACAGTTATGTAAATAACAGGGTTCTGCTCTCCAATGGACTCGAAGGCGATATAGTACTGATAAACAAATTGGATCTTTCCCACCCTATGGTTCATTGCGGAAGCCATTATATCGATCTCTCACACGAGCACGGTCTCTACGTAGAAGCCATACTGTGAATCTGTAGCAAACACCAGAACGAAAAGACTTCTGGCATTTACAAAAAAAACCGCGCATCTGCGCAGCCTTCACCCCATCAGGATTTGCAATATTACAGCTTATTATACCACCTTAAACTTTGACCTTTTTATCTCCTGCTTCACATCATCGGTTTTGATCACATCTCCTCCCAGATCCCTTATCTTACGGTCAAAATCCTCATATCCTCTCTCAATAAGGCGGATATTATCAACGATCGTTGTACCATCTGCAGCGAGGGCAGCAAGTACAAGAGCAGCTCCGGCTCTCAGATCCGGAACCACAAGATGTGCACCGGTAAATCCATCTACGCCATCAATGATCGCAGTATTTCCCTCAACGCGGATATTTGCTCCCATCCTAATAAGCTCATCCACATACTTAAATCTGTTTTCAAATATACTCTCAGTTATAGTGCTCACCCCTGCCGCAAGCGCCAGGGCAACTCCTGCCTGAGGCTGCATATCCGTAGGATATCCGGGGTATGGAAGTGTCTTTATATGCGTTGGCTGCAGCTTATCGGCTGCCATCACTCTCACCGCATCATCAAATTCTTCTATATTGCACCCTATTTCCTCAAGCTTCGCTGATATGGATTCCAGATGCTTGGGAATAACATTCCTAATCATTATATCCCCACCGGTAATAGCCGCCGCATACATGAAGGTTCCCGCTTCGATCTGATCAGGGATAACGCTGTATACGCATGAATGCAGCTTCTCCACGCCCCTGATACGTATGACGTCAGTACCTGCACCCTTTATATTTGCGCCCATACTGTTAAGGAAGTTCGCCACATCAACGACATGCGGTTCCTTTGCCGCATTCTCTATTATGGTCTTGCCCTCAGCCATAACAGCAGAGAGCATTATATTTATGGTCGCCCCGACTGTCACCACGTCCATATAGATATGTGCAGCCGAAAGCCTGTCCGCATGCGCTTTAACGACACCACCCTTGATATTTACCGTGGCCCCAAGCGCCCGAAAGCCTTTCACGTGCTGGTCTATGGGACGGCTTCCTATATCGCAGCCTCCGGGCAGCGGCACCTCAGCATGACGGTACTTTCCCAAAAGGGCACCGATAAGGTAATAAGAAGCCCTGATCTTTCTGATATTCTCAGTATCGATATTTACATTTTCCACCTGGGATCCGTTTACCTGTATGGTATGCCGATCGAGCCTTTTGATTTTGACTCCTATGCCCTCCAGCGCCTCCATCATGACATTAGTGTCTCTTACATCGGGAATATTCTCGATAGTAACTGTCTCATCCGTCATGATCGACGCGGCTATGATGGCAAGGGCAGCATTTTTGGCTCCCCCGATAACGACCTCCCCCCTCAACGGGTGGCCGCCGTTTATTATATAATGATCCTTATCCGGTTTAGAACTCATATTTTATAAAAACCCGAATGCTATCGCAACGAGTACCGCAACTCCAATAAAATTAACTATGCTTAGTATCATGGCCACCGTAACCTTAGCCTTAAGGCCTCCTGTACGGTTTAGCAATTCCTCCTTGGTCTCAGCCAGCGAAGCCTCAAGATCATTGATCTTCTCAAGCTGCCCCAATGAGCCCAGCGTCTGAGCCACATCCTCAGCTGTTTTTGCATTTCCGGCAGTCACGGCCTTGGTGACCCGGCTCGCGTTCTCTTCAACTATTGCCTGAACATTCTTATACAGCTTGACGTCTTCCTTATGTATAGCATCGGCAGACTTCGCAGCTACGTCATTGGCATTCTGCTCCAGCATCTGCGCAAGAAACGCTTTTGATATTCCCTCTTCCTTAGGCCCTTCGCTGGCCTGGGGTCTGGGAGGTTCCTTCTGCTTTACATCAGTCTTCAGCTCCTGTATCGCCTGAAGTACCTTCTCGGAACTGGCATCAATCTTCTGCCCCTGCTCCTTGAAGCCTTCATTCATTCCTCTTCCTATAGCCTCAAGCGTACCCGCCTGCCTGTCAGAGAGATTCTTCTGCTCAGTAACGACTGCCCTTCCCAGCTCCTCCAGATCCTTTCTTCCTATAGAGGGCATAGAGGGCATGGGGGGCACAGGAGCTGCAGCAGGCTGTCTGGGTGGTCTGCTGTAGCCAAAATCCTCCGGCTCGCCGTAGTCCATCCTTCCTCTCGGAGCGGAATATCTTCCCATCCTTCCATCGTCCATGGGCATATCGTCATCATATCCGCGTCCCTGTCCGTCCATCCTGTCTACTAATCTGTCCATGAAATTATCCATAAGATAAATGCCTCCCTCGTAAGTCCCGTGGCATCACGCAACACTAATTTTGTATTCTATCACTTGTAATCGTCTTTTACAACATTTGGTATATTAAAACCCGTTTCATTAGATTGCAACCCATTTTCGCTGTGAATATTGCACTAATTTCAGTTTGAATTTTGTGGATTTATATGCACTTTAACCAAATATTAACCTTGGGTTCATTGTTTGTTCATACATCAGGCTTAGAATAGATCATTAGAGAGAAGGTTAGCAGATAGGACAGATTTTTTTCATAATAGCCCCGGTGTCTGGCAACAGACCCGGGGCGCTCCTCTTTTTTCAGAAATCCTCCTCGATGATCTGCATTTCAAGATAATCAAACCCCACCGCTTCCATGAAGCTGTCCTGATAAAATCTGCACTTCGCATTTCTCTTGAAGTCCTGGATATTGACATCCAGCCATACGGGAACCGGCAGATCCATTTCCGCACACGCTCTCTCCAGTGATCTCACGACCTTATGCGTCCGTGTATCGCTCTCATAATCATGGATCGTTACGTCCTTCAGCATATGGTTTTCCTTAAACTGCCTGAACCAGATTCTCACCTTCCTGCCCGCTTTCCTTTATCTCCTCATTCAGGCTCATCATTTTAGCATCCAGATCCGATACCATCTCCGCACACTCACCGAGCTCCCTCTTGATATGCTCCGGTACGGTACCATCATACTTGTAGTTGATCTTATGCTCCAAAGAGGCCCAGAAATCCATGGCTACAGTCCTTATCTGTATCTCTACCTTTGTTTCCATCGTCTCGTGAGAAAGGAATATAGGCACCGAAACTATCATATGGAAGCTTTTATATCCGGAGTCCTTGGGATTCTTGATATAATCCTTGATAGATATCACACGGATATCGTTCTGCCTTGCAAGCATATCGGCTATCCTGTATATATCAGAAGTGAAGGAACAGATAATGCGTACGCCTGCTATATCGTTCACATACTTGACCATATTGCTCACAGAAACCTCATACCCCCTGCGTTTCAGCTTCTTAACTATACTTTCGGGAGTCTTTATCCTCGATTTGATGTGCTCTATGGGATTATACTGATGGACGTGCTGAAATTCATCATTTAGTATCTCCAGCTTTGTCCCTATCTCCTTCAGAGCAGAATTATAAAGAAGTATTATGGTATTCCAGGAATCAACGTCGTCATAATTGCCAATATTATCCATGATCAGTCCCCCAATGATCTCATTTTAACACAAAAAAACATTTTTTGTTGACATATTGTATTTTCGTAGTATACTAACCGTATTAGCAGTAATAGTACAGTTAGGCTTATAAGGAAAGGAATACGCGATGCTATGGAACATTGATTTCCGTGACAAACGGCCGATATACGAGCAGATAGTATCGGGAATGGAAGGAGAGATCCTGCACGGGATCATGGC
>CACZNY010000043.1 GCA_902782655.1 uncultured Lachnospiraceae bacterium | reverse complement strand
TGAATGCGGCTTAGATGCGCTATTCGCATCTGGCATCGTTTAGTATGTTCAGAACCGACCGCAGCGATGCGAAGACTTTTCGGGCCTGGTGTACTTCTCAGGCAGGCTGTAACTTGTTTCTGAAAAAGCGATATGATACTATTTTTTTGCTTATTGTGTTTATGCACCGGAATCAAGGAGGGAATGGCATATTATGAAAGCATTTTTAAGACGGTTACTGATCGGAAGCATCATATTCTGTATGATATTTGGCGCAGGAGCAACGCAGACGTTTGCGAAAGACAGAAAATACCCGGAAGAGTGGGTACGGCATCAGCTTGGTGAAATGGGCATAGGTGCTGTGGCTTCCAGACTGGATTGGGATAACCTGGACCACGCATATGTTCTCATAGAGGATGGGTCAACCGATCCTGCTCACGATCCGTATACAAACTTTACGCCGGCGTATCAAGATATATCAATATTTGAAGAGCAGATATTTGCGAATTTTAATATCAAGGGTGATGGCCAGGGGGTTTATTATGCCACCTTTGGCGGTGATCGGAAATCCGCAGAGGGTAATATTCATGTGACTGTGATCGGTACAGAAAGGGTTGTGAAAGTGTATCAGCATCAGTCGGATATATATGTATTTCATCATGATTCCGCTACCGGAGTGTTCGAAAAAATGGAACTGAATCCTTACGGTAAAACCGGAGAATTAGTACCCTGGCGCTGTTATTACGCGAAGGATAAGGTGAAGCCCTACAAGGCTCCGGAAACAGACCAGGAAAATACATACAAGGTTATCCCTGCCACTGTTCTTACACCCGAAACATGGGAAATTACGGTTCCTTTTATCACAAACGATAAAGCACCGATGTTTGGCGGAACGGCGAAGCTTTATGACTGGGATGACAACGAGGTGACCAGCTCGAGGTATGAGGCAGGTGCAGATGGCGTTCGTTTCAGCGGCACCGATTTCTACAGGATCATTCCCGGATATACATACTATGTCAAGACCATTCCCGATAAAGGTATAGATTGTGATGCTGAGGGTTATGTATATGAATCTGTCGGTACGGAAGGGGAGAAAAACCGTTTTACCCTTGGATGTCAGGGAAGCGACTATGTTGACTCCGATTATGTCATTAAGGGCTTTGAAATAAACTATGGCTATAATGAAGATAGTTCGGGATATGAGCCTGCATATAAATGGAACGGTAAGATCGAGGAGGATAAGAGCCTCCTTATCAAGCCATTGGAAACAGTATCGGACTGGATATTAAAGGCACGTGATACGGGTGAAGCAACGGCGAGCGTCACGGTGGATTCATATGATCCCGGAGCCCATGTAGCTATAGATAATTCCGCAAGCACTGCAGTATCACATATCACTAAAAAATCCGACAGTGTCAGTATGGGCTGTACAGATGGGACTCTCCTTGCAAGATCGGCCGATAAAGAGTATCTGGCGATCAGGTTTGATCCGGAGCTTAAGCAGGTTTTATCTGCATCGGCTATAAATAAGACCCAGGATTCCGTCAGGTTTCAGTTTGCTGCAGCTAAGGCAGGGAGCGAGGATAAGCTTGAGGTTCCGGCCATAGCTACGCTCAGGGACACAGTAGGCCGTGAATTCATTAAGGAGCTTCCCGCAGGGGCCTCCGAGGTGGAGTTTACCGGACTTGAAGAGAGTCAGAGATATATTCTCTCATTAAAGATCGATGACAGTGAAGAATATATGCCGGAGGGCTGTAACGGAATAATAAGCAGCAAGGGCGGCAGCAGGATATTATATGCCGTGGAGCTGGATACTCCTGTGGAAGTCGCAACTCCTGCGGAAAGAGTTGCGGGAGTTACGGAAAGTGTGCTTCCCAAGGGAAACATCCATATCACTAACTCATCGGCTTATAAGATCAGGTATGTGATTGCGGAAAATGATAAATGGAAGGAAGGTGATCCCTATGTATCAACGGGAACCGTTGAGCAGGGCAGGCAATACACCGATACGAAGATAGTAAAGCAGGATACCTCAAAGACATATTTTATTTTTTATAAATATGATGATGATGAACACGGTGTAAAGACCGACTATACCACGGGCAAGCAAATGGATGTGGCCGGGCTCCTTACACTCAAGGCTGAATGGAAGATAGATATCTCCGGGCTTAATGAGTCTTCCGGAAACGGCAGATACATCAGGGATGCGCTTAATAATTCCGCCCGTATCGTCATCGTAGAGACAAAGGCTGAATACAAGGATGTCATTCCGGAAATATATGTGATAGAAGAATCAAAATATACCACCGATGAAGCTTTGATGGTGCCTGCAAACAAGGTAGGTCTTTCTACTGAATTTGCTCCCGGAACCTATATAGCGATAGTCGGATTTAATATGCCTGATGAAGAAGCCGCGGAAAAGGGATATAAGGTCATACGGAAATCCGAGAAAAGCAAATTCCGGGTTTACGAGGGCAAGGTAGAAGGGATAAAGGTCAGTGTAAGCTACAATGGAAACATCAGGATCAATAATCCGAATAATATAAAGATCGAATATAAGATAGTCACCTCACCTTCCTGGAAGGACGGGGAACCTGCAAAGTCAGGTGGAACGGTGGACGGTAAAAAGGAGCATACCGATCCCAATATCACCAAATCGGATAAAGGTGACACCTATTATGTTTTCTACAGGTACAATGACACTGAAAAGAATATCATTTCCAACCAATGGACGAAGCACCCCGGTGAAGTATATGTAAGTGACCTTAAGACTATCCGGGCAAACTGGAAAACTGATATCTCAGGTCTTTTTGATACATACAGTGAGGACGAGATATCCCTCAGAACAAAGCTCCTGACGGCAGGCGAAGCCAGAATAGCCGAGACATGGGATGAGTATACGGAGACCGGAGTAAGCTTATATGCAGTGAAGGAGAAGGATTATACCACTGACGAGGCATTGATGGCCGAAGCCAATAAGATCACCGATGCCACGAATCTTGACGCCGGAACCTATGTGGCGATAGTAGGCCTTGATATCACGGAGGAAGAGGCTGCAGAAAAGGGCTACAGGCTGGTACGTAAGACCGATACCAAAAAGTTTACTGTCAACCCCGCAAAGCTTACTCTTGTCATCACACCGAATGTAAAGACGGTATGGAACAGTACCCAGGGCATAAGCAAGACCGGCTGGGCAGTCGGAGCGGTGGGGGAAGACGGAGGGCTTGATCTCGATGTGGCGGGGGACAGCTATAAGCTCCTGTACAGCAATAATGATGCGTCGGGAGAGATAACGGATAAGCCCATCAATTTCAGCGAGGAAGCGGAGTATAAGCTTAGCATATCTCCCGTTGATACCGGCTTTGTCATAAAGAGAGGAGATAAGACTCTTAACATCGAAAATTATGAGATAGAAAATTCCGCCACTGCCATGCTTTATGTGTCCAGGATAGATGACAGCAGCTATCTGGAGGCTCGTAAAAATGAATATACGGATAAGCTGTATTATGATGATCTGCAAGACTTCGTTGTAAATGACCAGCTTAAGACTTATCTGGATGCTTATCTGAATGCTGACAGAAAGCTTGGAAAGAACGACTATAAGCTGGTCGTGGATCATAGCGAGACCGGTAAGATCGCAGACCTTGACCCGAAGTATAAAAAGGTGGGGGCAAGCTTTGATGTATCGATACATCCGATAGTAGACGGCCTGCCATTGAAGGAAGGCAAGAATACCATCACCCTGACCGTAAAGAAGCAGCCGATAATCATCACTGCGGCCGAGCCGGATAAGCTGCACCATTTTGTGGGCGATAATCCGGTGTCCAAATACTCGGGGACGATATCTGTCACTAAAAAGAATATTTACGATCAGACGGGGGCCGACATAACCTTCAGGTTTGGTTCCTCCGTGGCAAAATGGGCGGCAGCCGATGCGGTAAGTGTCGACCTGGGCTATATCGATACAAACAGACCGGGAAAATACAATATCGAGCTAAAGGACATCACGAATACCGGCAGCAGTATCTCCCTTAATGCCGTGGCAGACGAGAGCTACAGTCTCATCAAAGCCGGCGGTGAATATACCATCGAAAAAGGACTAACGGTCTCACTGTACGATGTGGCTACAGGAAAGGAGATTGCCGATAAACAGATCGTTCCTGCAGGAAACGGGGATATCATATTCAAGACCACGGCCAAGGGTGAAGCTACTGCTTATACTGAGTGGTACATAAGAAACTGGGACGGTGAAGGAGAGAAGCTTTCCTGGCCTCATGCTCTGGGATTTGAGATGGAAAGCTACAAAAATACCGGTCTTAAGATCAAAAGGACAGGAGAGTCTGCCACCTCGCTTTCCGGGAAGCTTGATGTATACGGGCGTTTCCCTTCTGACAGGAGCAAGTCAGGCGGAGAGAATGAATTCTATGCTTCCGATATAAATCCCGTGGTTTATAACGGAAATAAATTCGTCGCCGAGTGTGATACTAAATTCCTGAAGGGGAACGGCGAGGTGAAGAAGGGATATACGTCACAGCTTGATATCGCGGTATATTATGGCGGTGATGCGCTGGAATACGGCACCGATTATACATTGTCATATAAAAACAATACCAATGCCGCGAAGGCGGATGCCGGCAAGAAAGCGCCTACCGTTATCATAAAGGGTAAAGGTGCCTACAAGGGCAAGAAGATAACAAAGACCTTCACTATACTGCCCGCGGATCTTTCCCTGCTCGCAAACCTGAAACTGAGTAATGAGTACGTGAGATACAACGGAAAAGAGATCGGCAAGATAGTCAAGGGAAATGTCATTTATTCCGTAGGGTCAAAGCAGGGGAAGAAATTAGCCAAAAAGAGCTATGCTTTCAAGGTCTATGACTTTAGCGGCAAAGAGGTGACTAATACCGTAATGCCTAAGACCTCTGAGTATGGAGCTTATAAAGTCGTGGCGGCAGCTACCGGCAAGGATCCCAACTTTACAGGTGAGACGGAGGAAGCGGGAATAAACGCGCTGCCTGCGGCTGCCAAGGGGAAGATCAAGATAAAGGGTGTCAAAAAGACCGTTAACTACACCGCAGACGGGGTGGGATATGCTGATTTTCTTGATGCAGCCAAATTCCAGGTTACAGCCGGGAAAACTCAGATAAAAGACATCAAGGATCCCCGCATTACCATAGATATTGTCAGCGAACCCAATGAAAATGCGTTTGCGATCGAGAAGCTCACTAATTCGGGAAGCTATTATCTGAGGGTTAAGCCTTCACAGTTTAATACCTTTGAGAGCGAGAATGTTTTTGAGCCCGGATACGCGAAGATCAACTTCAAGGGAACCTCCGTGAAGAACCTTGTAAAGCTTAAGACAAAGAAGTTTACATGGGACGGCGCTTACCACAGCCTTGACCTTAAGGTAAGTAATAAGGTGAAAAACGCGAAAGACATTCTGATATACAGAAAGCCGCTGGAGAAGGATAACCTGGGGACCAAGCAGGAGACATATCTCGGAAGCCTTTCGGATTTTGCAGACAAGGGAGTTATCCCCGGCGGAGCCCTTGAAAATTCGGATGCCGGTACATATGTATTAAGGATAGTCGGCATCGGATCATGTAATGGCGAGGCCTCCCTGTCTTATACGGTAAACTCGACAAAATACAGTAAAAAAGCCGTTACGGCCTATATCAATACCGATAAGAAGCAGGAGGATATGGCTCTTGATTTCAACAGGGCAGGGTATTCTGATGAGCTTGTAAAGGTATATTGGAAGGATCCGTCAAATAAGGATGCCGAACCGGTACTGCTTACCTTAAACAAGGACTATGATCTGATCTGGGGCAGGAGCGATAAGGTCGGCAGGAACAAGGGAAGCGTGACCGTTGTCGGTAAGAACACATATTTCAGTAAGAGCTTTAAGAAGACCTTTACGATCAATAAGACCGACATCAGCAATGTGATCTATGACCGCTCCTTCAGCTCGGCTCTGCTGGGCTCCAATAAGGCAAACCCTTATCTCTATCAGAAGGAAGCGTTCAGTAATGACCTGACGCCGCTTACAGCGCCTCTTGTAGAGAATACGGACTATAAGATCACCAATATCGTTGAGAATGCGGGATCACAGACCGCTACGGCTACGATCGATGCTTCAGGCAGCAAGTGCTATACCGGCACCTTAAACATAACCTACGACCTGTATCCTGCTGAGGTTACCGGGGTTTCGCTGACCCTTGACCGGTCCACGGTATTGCTGAATGATGACTATGTGATAAACAGCAGCACGGATGTTTTCGGCCATCGTTATCTCGACAGCTTTGTTGAAGGCAACATCAAGGTGACGAAGGCGGAGATAACCTTTAAGGATAAACCTGCGCTAACCCTTTCCGGGGATGAGATCGATAATAATTTCCTTATAGGCTATGTCAATGCTGATAAGACCGGGAGCAACGCACGGGTCATGGTCGTCTTTAAGGACGGAAAGAAGTATCCTACAAGCCAGGTTTACTTGTCCAATGAATACACTGTGATGGTAAAACAGTAAACCTCCGGGATCCATACGCAAAGTTACGGCTCAGGCCCTGCATGAGGGGGTCTGAGCCTTTTTTTGATTAAACGTTTATGGTTCTATTTGAGAGATAAGGGATGATGTGATAGATTATTAGCATATGAAAAACAGATTACCCATAATATTTGCGATAAT
>CACZNY010000042.1 GCA_902782655.1 uncultured Lachnospiraceae bacterium | reverse complement strand
TCCTGAAGCCAGAGCGATGCCCTTTTCCCGACAGTGGTGGGCTGGGCCGGCTGGAAATGTGTGAAGCCCAGGGTTGGCATGTCCTTGTATCTGTCAGCAAAGACCGAGAGCCTTTCTATGACATTCACAAGCTTTTTTTTGACTATATCAAGGGCTTCCTTCATGATGATGATATCTGTATTGTCTCCCACATAGCAGGAGGTGGCGCCGAGGTGTATGATGCCCGCAGCCTTCGGGCACTGCTTTCCGAAAGCATATACATGGCTCATAACATCATGCCTTACTTCCTTTTCCCGCTCCCTTGCAGTCTCATAGTTTATATCGTACACATGAGACTTCATCTCCTCTATCTGCTCGTCCTTTATATCAAGTCCCAGCTCCTTCTCGACCTCGGCCAGAGCTATCCATAGCTTCCTCCAGGTGGAAAACTTCTTATCCTCAGAGAAAACATGCTGCATCTCCTCTCCCGCATACCTTTCGGAGAGCGGGCTTATGTATCTGTCAGTTCCTGCCATATAAGATTTACCTCCTCTTAAAAATCGCTTATATCCGGCTTAATCCGAAGCTGAAGACCGGCTCTTTCAAAACAGTTATTCAGTACTTTGGGCGTCTGAATCATCATATGAGCCTACTATCTCAAGTATCTCATTGGCGTAATTAGGGTATTTCATCACCAGATCCTGTACCTCCTTCTTGGCCGCCTCTCTGTTGTCCGTATTATAGGAGATCCTCTTCCTTAAGCCCTGTCTTCTTGCCACAAGCTCATGCCGAAGCTCCACCATCTCCCGCTTATCCGCCACAGCCTCCGCCTGATGAAGCCAAAGCGTGGGAAAGCTTACATTCGCATTGATGAGCTCCTGCATGAATCTCTCCTCCGCGTTGTCCAGATCATGGCTCATTCTGCGTATGAGATCCCTTTCCTTCTTTTCGTCAAGATACAAGGCCCAGTAGTATGCAAGCTCCTCCGAGGAATTCACATGATACTTCTCATACTGGTAGGTGATGAGATTCTGTACGTTAACGTATTTGATCTTGATCGTATTCTGCTTGCTTATTATCTGATTGAGCTGGCCCGTAAGCCTCGTATCAAGCGACCTTGAATTAAGAAAGGAGGAAAAGGTCACAGCAAGGGTTACGGAGCCCAAAGCAGCTGCTATGATGAAGCCCGGCATCACCTTCATGTCAAACATGAATTTCATAAGAAAAAGGATTATCATCACGAAAGCCATGGCAAATACAGTGATCACAGCTATATTCCTGCAGCTGAGCTCCTTGACCCTGGCATCGCTCCTCATGAACTGCCTTGAAACCTTCTCCCCCTCAAGCTTCCTCAGATCGTCCCTTACTATCTCCTTATATTCCTCATTAGCCTTAAGCTCCTCAAATGCCTTGGGCATATCTCCCGCTATATTCTGCATCTGATTGTATTTGCTCTCGCTGATCCTGCCGAGCTTATTGGTATGGATCTGGTTTTTCTTCATCAGACGGATCACGTTTTCCGCAGAATTCACAAGCGAATTATTGGAATCTTCCGGGATCTGTTCTATGATCTCACAGTCACGAAGATAATCCGTCACATACCTGTATTCCCTCGAGGCATTCTCTATCTCATCAGTGCACTCAGCCATCAGGTCGCATAGATTTTTGATATACCTCTGCCTCAGATGTCTGGAGGACATATCCACCTCGGCACGGTCAATGGTCTCGATCTCGGGGATCTCGGTCTTCATATATCCGTCGTCGAAGTAGCCGTTATCCTTCCGGTACTCGTATTCCTCGAATTCCTCTATATCCTTTGCGGTTATCCAGTCCTTTAGCCTTGATAATAAACCCATTACTGTGAAATCCTTCTGTATTCAGCCTTAAGTCTGGAGCTTAGTCTTTTAAGCGCCAGATCCCGCCCGTATGTACGGTTCTCCTTAAGGCTGAGCTTTAGAGCCGCTATCTCTGCAGGCTCCTTGGTCATTTCATCGATCTCATAAGTCAGGCGCTCATCCGGGCGCTCCTTAAGAAGCAGCTCCGTATACTCCACCCGCGACAGGGAAAGCTTCCTGCAAAAGAAAGTCCTCCTGTCGTCCCCTGCGATGGCAAAACACTCAGCCGCCTTTTCAAACATGAAGAACAAAGCATACAGCTTTCCAAGCTTAACCACAAGTTCATTGTAGGTCAAGTCCTCTTTTTCCGATTCCTCATCCATGAGCTCCCTGGCATGCTCATACATCAAAAGCGCAGGTCTGTATCTGCCGTTCTGGCTGAAAAAATCACCTCTTGAGATAAGTCTTACGTATTCCTTTGCCCCGCTTCCGTCCTTAAGGCTCTGGCAAAGCTCCTCTATGACATCCCCGGACATATAGTGCCTGTAGGAAAGCAGAGCCTTGATATAGGCTTCAAGCTGCGGTCTTGACCGGTAGAGTCTCTCTGCCAGATCACCAAGTCCCAGATCATCGCGCACGAAATAAAGCACATCATCCTTCATGATGAAATCGCCCACATCATATATCTTTCCCCTTACTATGTAGGCCAGCTCCTCAAAGCAATGTACATTGGCCGAAAGCTCGGGGATGTAGTATGCGCTTTTTGAATATTCTCCTATCGGCTCGTATAACACTATATGAATATCTCCGTTTCAACCATCTCCTGTGATGTATGATATATATCTCCGAAGCCCAGGTCATATACCCTGCAGAGCAGGCAGGAGGAATCCTTCATCTTTACCTCAAGCCTTACCCTGGTGCATCCCGAGGGCCTTTTGGGGAAGGTGTCGCATCTTATGGCTGAAAACCTTACCTCCCTGGTAAAATAAGACTCAAGCCTTATCCTTATCTCCCTGTCAGAGTCCAGATAGAATTCCCCGGCTCCCTTCGCCTCATACCAGTTTATACCGGCGCTGAACATGGGCACGTAGGTTTCCTGTCCGTTGCTCGAAACATATATCCCCACATTTGATACAAGCTTGTCATCATCAAAAAACACGCAGTCCTTAAGGGTGGGATTGCCGTCCCTGTCATCTATTCCCGCATAGCAGGCTCCCTTTGTATAGAGGTTTCTGCCCTGGAATACCCTTCTCCTTCTTTCGCAAAGATAGGATACCGAGCTTTTGAGCCATCCTCCCTCAAATCCCTCACCGGAAAGGTATACCGCAGATACGATCTCTGAATCAAGAAGCGAACGCGCAACCTCGAGGAAGCACATATCGTCCTTCATCGGCATATCAAAATCCCTTCTCTCCACCATGCAAAGATGAGGTCTCGTATCCACCCTTGTATAAAGCAGGAGTCCCCGTACCACACTCCCGTCATAATCAAAAAGCGCGACCTTATTCTTCGTAAGCTCGGGATCCTGATTCATGGCATAATAAAAGAAGCACTCCGGATACCCTATTATCCTGTATTGAAGCCCCTCCTCCTTAAGGAAGGAAGCAGCCTCCTCCACAGCCTCCACAAGCGGGGAGGAAAGATCCGCAAGGGCTATCACCACCCTCTCAGCCTGATCAAGAGGTGAGATCACCGAAGACAGATGGATGGTCTTTTTCATGAAGCCCGCAAGCAGCCCGCTGTATTCATAGTCCCTGCCGTTTCTTTCGATGACGGCTTTTTGGGCGGCATTATTTATGAGGCCGGTTATCAGACCACCGTTATCCCCGGCAGCCTTTATGGCCTCCTCCCCGTAGAGTATCTCTCCGTCGCCTCTTATATAGGCCGCTACGGGTATCACATATTTTTCAAGCCCCGCCTTTACCGGTACGGACTGAACCTCCTCGCCTCCGGGTCCTGCTGTACCTACGCTCACCTGACAGTAAAGCTCAGTCAGATCATATCCTATCACTCTGCCCATATGATCTCCTTTACTATCCTGTCCTTAATTATATAATCCTCGCAAAGCTCGATGAAGCTTTCATTATCCTCCATTTTAAGGCTTGCCAGGGCATCCTGCAGGATATCAAACCTCTTCTCTCCGTTGGTAAGCCTCTCGTCCGCCCTTTCCACATCACTGAAGGTGGCTCCCCTTCCCTCCACGGTGATATAGTACTGAAGGGTTTCTCCCGGGAAGATGGCTCCCCTTGCCTGATATACCCCGGGGAATAATTCTCTCATGACCTCGGTCTTGAATTCAGCCATCTCCTCCTCATCATCGAGACGGTAATTCATCACAACCCTTGCCCCCGGCTCGTTCCTGTGTTTGACAAAAACATCCTCGGCAAAAAGCGACAGCGACGGTATCAGATCCTTATAGGAGATAAAGAAGTCAAAGATGATGTCCCTCTCCGCAAGATCTCTGAGATACGGGAAAAGTATCCTGTCCGATCTCATATCCCTTCTGCCCTCATAGAATCTCAGAAGACAGAGAGCCTCTATATCACTTATCTTCTCATCTATCGCAAAATCGAGAAGGCCTATGAAGAGCCTGTCGTCAAGTATGGTATCATTCAGGAAATTGTCCTCGGCAGCCCGCTCGAAGTACTCTCCTACCACATGCGTTGAAGCATCCTTTGTAAGATAATCGAAGAATATCTGATCCCTTTCACCTATATACGCGCCTGTAGCAAGCATCTGCTCGATGATCCTTCCTTCAATGATGGAAGGGTCGGTCTCAAAATCCATACAGGCTCTCCAGATATCCTTTAATTCCCTTGTAGTGCCTTCATAGTATCTCGAAAGAAATTCCAGTATGACCTCATTGTATTTATTATCCCTGAAGGTGGCCGAGGCTATCTCAAGCAGCACGGGATCCGGTGTGAACACCGCCCTTCCCCCGGTCACATTATCATCCATTCCAAAGGAATAGGCTCCCGACGTTACTCCGTTTTCCTCTATAAACCTCGTGGATATGCGCATCAGTATCCTTGGATCCATGCCGTAGGAGCCGTACTCGCCTATAACCCTGTATGCTTCCTCATCATCGGCCCTCATGGAGCAGAATCTCACATATTCATTCCTCTCCTCCATGGTGAGCCTGGACGCGTCAAGGACTGCCAGGACATCCGTAAGCTCGGTCAGCATGTCATTATCAAAATAATACCTTAAGAGGGAGGTCAGAAGCCCCTCCTTGAATTTCCTGCTTATGAGGCCGGAATCGATCATCCTCCTTACATACCTTACGTTCTTGTCGTTTATGGTGATATAGCTTCTCCCCATCTCGGAAAGCGCCACCCAGAGTCCGGGATCATCCGTATCCGGGAAATCGGTTCCCTCCAGATACTCGCCAAGCCTTAAAAGCCTGATATCCTCATAGGATACATATGTGCCTCCGAAGCGCCTGCCCCGGGCATCCTCGAAGAAAAGCTGATAATCATTGTCATAAATGCTGATATAAGCCCTTCCGTCCTTTACTGAGGCGCTTCTTTCGGTGCCGAAGGCATCCTCCACCGCGATGACGGACCTTATACAGGGATCATCCACAAGGATAAGTCTTACGAAGCCGTTTCTTATAACTGCTTTTTCCATCTCCCTGCTATCTGCCGGAAGTGCTTCCCCGTTCCTGAAAAAGTCAAGGTAATCTATGATGATGGCAAGATTCTCATCCATATTGTCCGAAAGAAGCCTGGAAGCAGCAAACCCTGCGCACTCGCTCCTGCACTGGTGAAGATAAGGAGCGGCCTCCTTCTCATTGACTATCATGTTTGCATAAACATATGACCTGAAAACAGGCGGCAGGTCGTTCTCCATGCAGTAATACATCAGTACATTCTTTGGGAGAAGCTTTGTGCTGCCCTGATTCTTCGTATACAGATAGAAATCGAAAAGGTTGGTGACTCCTATATCCTTTTCCACGGCTTTTTCAAAAAAGGTGTAATACCTCCTGTCGGTTATGCCGTTACGGATAAGGTAGGAGCAGATGGAGGAGAGCATTTCATTATCTGCAAACTCATTATAATAGGCCTCCATTATCCTTATGAGCCTCTGGTCAAATCCCCTCATCCTCTGGGAAAGTAGTGAGACCTGATCGGAAAGCTCCTTCCTCATAAGACCGTGCTTGACGGCAAACATCAGTACATTGATCTCAAAATCCGACAGCTTCCTGATAAGGGACGGATCATGTGACAGCACGCTGTAGGCCTCCAGATACATGAGAGGACTTCTCATGCCCGTATCCACCAGCTCCTCTATCAGTGACCTTTCCCTTTCGGGAGACATCTTTATGGTCTCGTCAAGATAGATCAGAACCCACAGGATCCTCCAGGAGCCGGGAGATCTGTTGTACAGATCCCATACCTGCCTGACGGCTGTCCTTATATCTGCTTTCTCCCGGTCACACATGGCTCTCAGGTAGATGTAATAGGCCGTAAGCTCGTCATCAAAATCCCGGTTCTCCATCTCCCGCTCTACAGCTCCAAGCACTATATCAGCCTCGCTGTAGCGTCTTGCCGCAAGCAGGAGCTGAGCCTGCATAAGCCTGCTCTCGGGATCATTCCTGTCGGATAATAAAAGCCTCTCTATCAGCTGGTTTGAGCGCCTTATCCACTCTTCTCCGGAGACATCCCCTATGCGGAAGCAGATAAACTCCTTCATGAGGCGGAGGGTGACGGATCTCCTCGCTCTTATCCTCTCCCGTCCGGCTCTGTCGCTGCTGCTCATATCCACAAAAACAGGGATCGATACCGTGCTGTGCAGGGAGTTCAGCAATATCCTTCCGAAATTATGCCCCTCATGAAGCTTTTCGGAAAGTATCTTAAACCTTACCTCCGCAAAATTTCCTTCAAAGTCGGATATGCCGTATTCCTGTCTTTCAAGCTCAATGAAATCATCGCTGCCTTCAAGCTTAAAGCCGGGATACCCCCACCCGCTCTTCCTTACCGTGATGATGATCTCCCTGTCCTCGTACACATCCTGCTCCATCACGCTCGCTTCGGCGAAATTCAGGAGCACCGGAGGCTTTTTTCCGGTCTCCACCAGAAACTCCTCCACGCCCTCGAAATCCCTGCCCCGTCCCTGACAGGCTGAAAAGGCCCTGTATTTGAAAAAGGTGTCCCTTTCCCCCTCCTCGAAGATCCTTCTCGCATCCTCTGTATAAAAGAGTCTGACAGCCTCCTCGAAATCCTCCTTGGCAAGGTTGGTAAAGTGGAACAGGTTCCTTATGGGTCCTCTGGAGGATCTGATCTGCTCGCGAATAACGCTAAGCGTGACCGGTATCCTGTCCTCGCCCTGATCGGAGATGACCGATATGAAGCCCTTGTATACAGTCCCGGGATCGAAGCCGTAGGTAGAGATCTCATAGGAAATGAGCAGTCCCTCCATGGGAAGATCCCCGTTGTAGTCAGTGACGGAAAGCTTTATCCTGCGGTGCGAGCATCTTAATATGAAAGAGATGTGCGAAACATGCCTCTTCCCCTCCCAGGCATCAATGATAAAGGAGCCCGCAATGGTAGTTCCCGTCATACAGGTTTCTTCTATTCTTTTGATGCTAAGCGAAAGACTCAAGCGTATGTCTCCTTAAGCAGCGACAAAAGTCTGTCATCATCTTCCCTTTTCATAAAGCAGAATCTAATATATCCCTTTTCGAGGCCTCTGTAGTCGGAGCAGTCTCTTATCATCATGTTCTTATCAAGCGCGCGTCTGAAAAATTCTCCGGCTGAAGGCCCTTTCTCCGGAAGCTTCAGGAGCACGAAGTTCGCTTTTGGTCTTATAAAGTAAAGACCGCAGCCCGAAAGCCCGGCAAGCCCTGCTAAGACCCTTTTTCTTTCCTCGTCCATATAAGCTCTTGCCTGCGATATATACTCCGTATCGGAGAGCATAAGGATCGCTGCCTCCTCGGAAAGCGAGCTTACGGACCAGGGATCCTTGTTTTCTTCTATATCTTTTTTAAGCCTCTCATCAGAGGTTATCCCGTATCCAAGCCTGAGACCCGGAGCACAGAAAAACTTCGACATGCTCCTTATGACAAAAAGACTTTGATAGCTTCCCGTAAGATAAGAAGCGTCATATTCTTTACCGGCAAAATCCACATAGGTCTCATCAACCACGCAGATGATATCAAGCTCGCCGCATCTTTTCAGGACCGTTTCAAGGTCGGTGCATGCAATGGCTGTACCGGCCGGATTGTGCGGGCTGCAGATTATCAGAAGATCAAGCTCCTCTGTAAGGCTTTCTGCAAGCGCTTTTGCATCAAACTCAAAGTCATCCTCTTCCTTAAGCTCAAAATAGCTGACGCTGCCTCCTGCTGCCATCACATTCCTCTGATATTCTGAGTAGGCAGGTGAAACTATCATGGCCTTCGGGTGCAGCCTGTGCTTTATAACGGCGCTTATTATCTCCGAAGAGCCCGAGCCTACTATAATATGCTCCATATCAGCGCCGCAGTATGCGGCAAGCGCTCTTCTGAGTCTTTTGTAATCTCTTTCCGGATATCGCTCTACCGAGCGGAGCTTATCCGTTATCTCATCAAGATATTTTCCGGATACTCCCATGGGGCTCACGTTTGCCGCAAAGGCTATGATGTCCTCCCCTTTTACACCGTATCTTTCTTCTATCTTTTCGATATCCGATCCGTGAAAAGCTTCCTTCATCTGTGCCCCCTCCAGGTTCCGGGATTTATGAAGATCAGCAGCGGATAAAGCTCAAGCCTGCCTGCAAGCATGTCAAAGGTCAGGATATATTTTGAGAAAACCGAAAATGCGCTGTAGTTTCCGGTGGGACCGACCACGGAAAGACCGGGGCCTATATTATTCAATGTGGCCATGACCGCCGTGAAATTCGTTTCAAAATCAAAATTATCCAGGCTTATGAGCAGGACAGATACAATGAGCACTATGACATAAGAGACCAGGTATACCTTCACTCCCTGCACGGTCTCGTCCTTCACCTTCCTGCCGTCTATATAGATATTCTTCACAAGTCTCGGGTGTATGAAATGCCTGAGCTCCCTCATATAGGATTTGGCCATAATTATGATCCTTGATATCTTGAAGCCTCCGCCGGTAGAGCCCGCGCAGGCGCCGACAAACATTAAACCTACAAGTATCATCTTTGAAAATGACGGCCAGGCATTAAAATCAGCCGTACCGTAGCCGGTGGTAGTGATGATGGAGGCCACCTGGAAAAAAGACTTTATGAAAGCATCGGACAGGCCCTCAAACATATGCCAGGAATTGATCATTATGGCAGCGGTCGAGGCAGCCACCACTCCAAGGTAGACCCTGACCTCGTCCATATTAAAGGCAGTCCTGATGCTTCGTCTTATGAAGATGAAGAAATAAAAGTTAAAGTTGATCCCAAAGAGCACCATGAATATGGTTATTATCAGCTGCTGTGCATAGGTATAGTCCGCTATGGAGGAGTTTTTTATGCCAAAGCCTCCGGTGCCTGCTGTTCCGAAGCTTAAGGTCACCGAATCAAAAAGCGGCATTCCGCTGAAAAGCAGGATGATGATCTCAAGAACCGTCATCCCGAAATATATGGTATAGAGTATCTTGGCGGATTCACCGAGCTTCGGCACAAGCTTTCCGACATCCGGTCCCGGTGACTCCGATCTCATTAGATGCATATTCTGGGCTCCCGTCATGGGAAGGATCGCGAGCATGAAGACAAAAACCCCCATGCCTCCTATCCAATGAGTAAAGCTGCGCCAGAAAAGCGAGCAGTGTGACAGGCTTTCCACATCATTTAAGATACTGGAGCCCGTGGTGGTAAAGCCTGAAACTGTCTCAAACAGAGCATCGGTAAAGCTTGGTATCTCAGCGGTGACCACAAAGGGCAGGCATCCGAAGACGGACATTATTATCCATCCGAGCGCCACCACTATGAAGCCCTCCCTTGCGTAATAGGTTTTAAGATCCAGCTTCTTTATGAACATCAGCCTGCCGAGAACGGTGCATATCGCGGCGGCAGCAAAATAGATAAATCCCTGCCATTCCCTGTAAAAAAGGGATACAAATGCAGGAGCAAGGAAAAGAACACCCTCAATCTCCAGAAGCTTCCCCAAAATATAGATAATACTGGCAAAGTTCACCCTGCTTTACCTCCGATCCTTCAATATATCGGTTATATCATTAAGTCCCTGATGTGATGTGACTATTACCACCCTGTCACCCACGCATATGGTGTTGCCGCCTCTCGGATACATTATATTATTCCGCCTTCTGATGCAGGCTACCACCAGATTGTCACGAAGCTTAAGCTCATGAAGAGGCACATCAGTCACCTCTGATTTTTCTCTTATTACAAATTCCAGTGCCTCCGCCTTGCCGTCAAGGATATTGACCAGGGTTTCCACCTGGCTCCTGCCCTTTGAATTCTGCATAGCCCTTACTGTAGCCGTCACGTTATCAGCGACTATGCTCCTTGTGTGGACTATGGTCCCTATGTCTATCTCCTCTACTATGGAATCAAACATCATGCGGTTGACCTTCGTTACGATCTTTGCCTTTTTATTATGCTTTTTTGCATAAAGGGACAAAAGTATGTTTTCCTCATCTATATTGGTAAGAGCCACCAGTGACTGTGCGGTCTCAAGTCCTTCCTCCAGCACCACGTTTTCATCGGTGCCGTCGCCGTTAATTATGACGGCATTGCCTAAAGCCTCTTCAAGCTCCATGCACCGGTTCCTGTCTCTGTCTATTATCTTCACTGCTATCCCTGTATCAAGGAGGATCTTCGCAAGATAAAAGGCCAGCTTTCCTCCGCCTATTATCATGGTATCCTTCACGGCATCTGTCTCGATATGTATGGCATTAAAAAACCTGGTCGCATTTAAGGGTGAAGCGATAAAGGAAATCCTGTCGCCCTCATTAAGCACCGTGGAGCCGTTGGGGATTATGACATCGTCCCCCCTTTCTATCGCACAGATCTGCACGGAATTCCTGATGTCCTGTGAAAGCTCCATTATCTTCTTTCCCGAAAGCGGAGACTTCTCTCCTATCCTGAATTTCAAAAGATCCACTCTTCCGCCGGAAAGAGTGTCTATCTTCATGGCAGAAGGGAATCTGAGGATACGGGCTATTTCCCTGGCAGCTGCCCGCTCGGGATTGATCACCATGGTAAGTCCAAGCTCCTCTCTGAAGAAGCTGACCTCGTCCAGATAGATGGGATTCCTTACCCTCACTATGGTCTTTATATCCTTATTGGATTTTTTCGCGATAAGGCAGCAGAGCATATTGACCTCGTCGGATTCCGTGGTGGCAATCAGCACCTCGGCCTGCTTTATCCCTGCCTCCTTCTGCACATTCAGTGATGCCCCGTTTCCAACGACTCCGATGATATCAGCCACCCCGGCTATCTGATCCACTACATCAGGATCCGTATCAATGACCGATATGTTGTTATTCTCCTTTGATAATGTCATGACAAGGGTCGCTCCCACCTTGCCGCATCCTACAATAATGATATTCATGCCGTTATCTCATTCCCCGTATATAATTGATAATATTTTCCCTGCCTTGCGATAAGCTCGTCATGAGTCCCCCGTTCTATTATCCTTCCCTGCTCGAGTACCATGATGCAGTCGGAATTTTTAACCGTGGAAAGCCTGTGGGCTATCACGAAGGTAGTTCGTCCTTTCATAAGAGCATCCATACCGTCCTGGACTATCTTTTCGGTACGGGTATCTATGGAGCTCGTAGCTTCATCAAGGATCAGCACCGGAGGGTCGGCTATGGCAGCCCTTGCGATAGCAAGGAGCTGTCTCTGTCCCATGGAAAGATTTGCCCCGTCTCCCTTTATCACAGTATCGTACCCCTTAGGAAGCCTCTTTATAAAGCCATGGGCATTGGCAAGCTTTGCGGCTTTCATAACCTCCTCATCAGTGGCATCAAGCTTTCCGAATCTTATATTCTCGCTTACGGTGCCGGTGAAAAGATGCGTATCCTGCAGCACCATGCCCAGCGAATGCCTGAGATCCGATTTCCTTATCTTATTGACATTGATCCCGTCATATCTTATCTTGCCGTCCTGTATGTCATAGAATCTGTTTATCAGATTGGTGATGGTGGTCTTGCCGGCTCCCGTAGAGCCTACGAAAGCGATCTTCTGTCCCGGCTTTGCATAAAGCTCAATGTCGTGCAGCACCATTTTGTCATCGGTATAGCCGAAATCCACTCCATGCATCTCTATCCCGCCCTTAAGCAGTCTGTAATCGGTCGTACCGTCTGCTTTATGATAATGCTTCCAGGCCCAGACCCCCGTATGCTCCTTTGCCGGAGTTATGGTGCCGTCCTGATCAACTCTGGCATTGGTCAGAGTCACATATCCCTCATCCTCCTCAGCGGGAGAATCCAGGAGCGCAAAGATCCTTTCAGCCCCGGCCAGAGCCATGAGCACAGAATTAAACTGCATGGAGATCTGGTTTATAGGCATATTGAAGCTTTTATTGAAGGTAAGAAAGCTCGCAAGTCCTCCCACGGTAAGTGAGGTCGCTCCGGTAAGGGCAAGGGCTCCGCCCAAGGCAGCGCAGAGCACATAGCTCACATTGCCGAGCTGCATGTTTATCGGTCCCAGTATGTTTGCAAATTTATTTGCATTATATGCCGCGTTAAAGAGTGCTTTATTCTTCTCATCGAAGGCCTCCACCGATTCATCCTCATGATTGAAGATCTTTATGACCTTCTGCCCCTTCATCATCTCTTCTATATATCCGTTAAGCTCCCCCAGAGACTTCTGCTGCTCTATGAAATTCGCTCCCGATCTCCTCCCGCAGAATCCCGTGAAAAAGATCATCACTCCTACCATGAGGAGCGTAAGCGCGGTAAGCGGTACGCTTAAAAAAACCATGCTGATGAAGACTGACGCTATGGTGATAAGGCTCTGCAGGAACTGCGGCATTGCCATGGATATCATCTGCCTCAGGGTATCTATATCATTCGTATAGATGGACATTATATCCCCATGGGGATGAGTATCAAAAAAGCTGATGGGAAGCGACTCCATCTTTGCAAAGACTTCCTTTCTGATATCCCTTAAGGTTCCCTGGGACACATATATCATTATCCGCTGGTTTGCGTAGGTGGAGATCACGCCTATGGCATAAAGCAGGGCAACCCTTGATATTGCCTGAAGGAGCGGTCTGAAATCAGCCTCCCCGCCCTTAAGCATCGGAGCGATATAATCATCTATCAGGTTGCGGATGAAAAGAGTCCCCTGCACGGATGAAAGCACGCCCATTACAATACAAAGCACGACTATCACAAGCTGCGGAGTATAACGCCTTGTCACATATCCCATCGTACGCACAAAAAGCCTGCCGGGGTTCTTCACCCTGGCTCTCGGTCTTCCTGCCATACGGCCCGGCCCCATCTTTACTTCCTTTACTCTCTCTTCTGCCATTATCCTTA
>CACZNY010000041.1 GCA_902782655.1 uncultured Lachnospiraceae bacterium | reverse complement strand
GGAGAATTAAATGAAGGGTCATATTTCACAGGTCATGGGGCCTGTAGTGGATGTAAAATTTGATACTGAAAAGCTTCCCAGAATATCGGACGCACTGGTGGTATATAACCATGGCGAGAAGTGCACGATGGAGGTGAGACAGCATATCAGATCAGACACCGTAAGATGCATCATGCTGTCAGCGTCAGAGGGGCTTGCAAAGGGGATTGAGGTCGAGGCCACAGGCTCTCCCATCACCGCTCCTGTCGGTGAAGCCTGTCTCGGGAGGCTCTTTAATGTAACAGGGGAGGCCATAGACGGGCTTCCTTCAGATGAGCTTGATAAAGCCGTGCGCTGGACGATTCACAGAAAGCCTCCGGAATTTTCCGATCAGTCTCCTGTACAGGAGATCCTGGAAACAGGCATAAAGGTCATAGATCTGATCGCGCCGTATGCGAAGGGAGGCAAGATCGGGCTCTTCGGAGGTGCAGGTGTAGGCAAGACGGTGCTCATTCAGGAGCTTATCAGGAATGTGGCGACCGAGCACGGCGGTTATTCCATCTTTACCGGAGTCGGTGAGAGATCCAGAGAGGGAAATGATCTTTGGAGCGAGATGACGGAAAGCGGGGTTATAAAGAAGACGGCCCTCGTATTCGGACAGATGAATGAGCCTCCGGGAGCAAGGATGAGGGTAGCCGAGACAGGGCTTACCATGGCTGAGTACTTCCGGGATGAAGAGAATAAGGACGTTCTTCTCTTTATCGATAATATTTTCAGATTCATACAGGCCGGATCAGAGGTTTCGGCTCTTTTGGGGCGCAT
Organism: uncultured Lachnospiraceae bacterium; assembly: GCA_902782655.1. Lineage (GTDB taxonomy): Bacteria > Bacillota > Clostridia > Lachnospirales > Lachnospiraceae > NK4A144. Next base: position 3,071 of record CACZNY010000041.1, on the reverse strand, counting down.
GCCCTCAGCCGTAGGCTACCAGCCGACGCTTGCTACCGACCTGGGTGCGCTGGAGGAGAGAATAGCGTCCACCAAGAACGGCTCCATAACCTCTGTCCAGGCCGTGTACGTACCGGCAGATGATCTTACCGATCCGGCGCCGGCTACGACCTTTGCGCATCTGGATGCTACCACCGTCCTTTCGAGACGCATAGTTGAGCAGGGAATATATCCGGCTGTGGATCCGCTGGAGTCCTCTTCAAGGATACTGACTCCTGACATAGTAGGTGAGGAGCATTTCAGAGTGGCTGACGAGGTTCTGGCGGTGCTTCAGAAGTACAAGGAGCTGCAGGATATCATAGCCATACTCGGAATAGAAGAGCTGTCTGATGCTGACAGGCTCACGGTCACAAGGGCAAGAAAGATACAAAGATTCCTGTCCCAGCCCTTCTTCGTGGCGGAGAATTTCACAGGGACTCCCGGAAAATTCGTCCATGTCGAAGACACGGTAAAGGGCTTTGCGGTCATACTGTCGGGAGAAGCGGATAAGTATCCCGAGGGAGCGTTCTTTAACGTGGGGACCATAGATGATGTGGCTGAAAAGGCAAAGACTCTATGAAGACCTTCGCTGCACAGATAGTATCATCCGACGGGATGTTTTATTACGGAAGACTTAAGAATCTCATAATCCCCGCAGTGGACGGGGAGATGGGAGTGCTGCCCGGACACGAGGAAATGATAATAGCCCTGAAGGAAGGCATTATCAGATATCAGGATGCCAAAGAAGAATGGCACAAGGCGGCGATAGGCCAGGGAGCCATACAGTTTGCCAATAACAGATGTACCATAGTGGTGGATACTGCAGAGAGGCCTGAGGACATCGATATCAACAGGGCTTTGGATGCAAAACGCAGGGCGGAAGAAAAGCTCCATCAAAAGCTTTCGGAGAAAGAATACAGGCTGCTTCAGTCTTCTCTTGCGAGAGCTCTGACAAGGCTTAAGCTTATGAATCAGGATCGGGTATGAAAGGGTACGTTAAGCTTAAGGACATACCGCAGTATTTCGGTCTGGAAAGAGGGGACTCTGTCTGGATCGCCTCTGATGTAAAGCAGCTTCTGTATACCTGTATCGAAAATGATGATGATACAGATCTTAATATTCTCATAGACTCAGTACAGGAGATAGTGGGAGAAGAGGGAACTGTCCTTATACCCGTTTTCAACTGGGATTTCTGCAAGGGGAAGACCTTTGACATCAGAAAGTCGCCCTCGCAGACAGGCTCCATCGGGAAAACAGCATTAAAACGGAAGGATTTCAAAAGGACGAAGCATCCCATATATTCCTTTGCGGTATGGGGGAAGGGAAGCGATGAGCTTGCGGCTATGGACAACAGATCCTCATTCGGAGCTCACAGCCCTTTTTCATGGTGCAGGGAGCATGATACGAAAAATGTCTTTATTGATGTGGAATGCCAGCACAGCTATACCTTCGTGCATTATGTGGAGGAAATGATAGGCGTTCCGTACCGGTATCTGAAGAACTTTACAGCGGAATATATCGATGAAAACGGAGACAGGAGCATACGTACCTACTGCATGCATGTGAGGGATCTGTCAGCGGATATTTTCGTGACCATATACCCTTACGAAGAGGATTTCAAAAAAGCAGGGGCATCAAGACGCTATGAAGTGAACGGCATACCCATGAAGACAATATCCATGGGGAAGACATATGAGATAATAGCGGAAGACGTTCGCTATAACAAAAGCAGAAAGCTGTGTGATTATAAGCTGGGGAACGCTGATTAGATCAGCATTTGCTTACGACAGCATCCTGCAGATAAGATCTACCATCTCTCCTACATTCGCCAGCTTTCCGACCTCTTTTATATTGAATTTCAGGCCGAATTTCTTTTCCATCGCTATTACCAGATTGATATGCTCTATGGAATCCCAGTCTTCAATATCAGATGAATTTGTCTCGTCAACGATTATAAGTTCATCATCATCGAAATTATTTCTGAATATCTTCCGTACTTCTTCAAAAACCTCGTCCCTTGTCATGGCCGTGCTCCCTGCTGATAGTCTTTTTCCATCAACTTTATCCATAGTTTGCAGGTCTGTCAAGACTGACGCTCTTTCCCTTGGTATCGGCTTTGGGGTATAATGTAAGATCAGGAGGGCGATCATGACCGAAGGACAGAAGATGTATGAGCTCTGCGAGCAGATATTTCCACTGAACCGCAGCATAACCGGGAATGCGGTAAGAGAAACATTCAGAATACTCCAGAGCCGAATCCCCGATATCAGATTTGAAATGCACGAGGTGCCCAGCGGGACAAAGGTCTGCGACTGGACGATACCCGATGAGTGGAACTGCGAAGAGGCATATCTTGAAGGGCCGGATGGCGGGAGGATAGTAGATATGAAGGATTCAAACCTGCATGTCCTTGGATACTCCCTGCCGACCGATATTACGCTGCCGCTTGAGGAGATGCAGGAGCATATATATTACCTCAAGGAGCAGCCGGATGTGTTTCCGTATGTGACAAGCTATTATTCTCCCAGATGGGGCTTTTCGATGAGCTACAGGCAGTTTGAGAAGCTGAAGCCCGGAGATTATCACGCGGTGATCCGCTCGACTCTGAAGCCGGGCTCTCTTACCTACGGAGAGATCTTCATACCCGGGGAAACGGAGGATGAGATATTCTTTTCTTCATATACCTGCCATCCGTCCATGGCTGATAATGAGTGCAGCGGTCCGTCGCTCATAACCGCTCTTGCGCGCTATATCAAGGATATGCCTGCGAGACGGTATTCCTACAGACTGGTGCTGGCGCCCGAGACAATAGGAGCCCTGACCTATATCGACAGGAACCTTTCACACATGAAGGAGCACGTTAAGGCGGCATTTAATCTGACCTGCGTGGGAGATGACAGAGCCTACAGCATAGTACATTCAAGGTATGCTGATACCTATGCCGACAGAGTGTTGACGAATGTGCTCACACATCACGGCAGGGGCTTTGATCAATACCCATATATCAAAAGAGGCTCTGACGAGAGGCAGTATCAGGCTCCGGGAGTGGATAT
>CACZNY010000040.1 GCA_902782655.1 uncultured Lachnospiraceae bacterium | reverse complement strand
TCAAATTTCATGCCTTTTCTGGCATATTTCTCGACAAATTCACCTGTCTTTCCGAATGCGACACAGCTGATGAAATCAGCTGTCTGTCCGTTTCCGTCCTGATTTCTTGTCCTTCTGCGATCTACAGCCAACGTGAACCTCGATATACACATCTGATTTTCACCTTGAGAGTATCTGACATCAGGATCTCTTGTAAGGCGCCCCGTTAACATTGCTTTGTTCATAATTCTGCCCTACGCTTTCTGTGGCTTTGCCACGAATCACTCGGCCGCTTCAGCACTATCCTCGGCTGTTTTCTCAGGCTGGGATCCCTCATCCTCTGTCTCAGTCCCGGCTGACTCATCCTCTGATGCGCTCTTTGCGGGAGCATCATATGAAGTATCCGGCTTCTCCTCTTCGTGCTTTACCGAGAGCTCTTTCTCATCTGAAACAATGAGATATCTGAATACGTTTTCTACTATACGGATACGGTGTTCGATCTCGGCTATGGCCTCGGGGCCTGCCTGGAACTTGATGAAGACGTAGTAGCCTTCCTTGACTTTGTGCACCTCATAGGCAAATCTTTTCCTGCCCCAGTCATCTTCTGACGTTATGGTGCCGCCGAAACGTGTGATGAGTCCTCTCACCTTCTCGAGAACAGCATTTTTAGCGTCTGCCTCGAGCTGTCCGTTGACTGCAACGGCCAATTCATACTTGTTCATTATTTACCTCCTTATGGTCTTTCTGGCTCACCCTTTGATGAGCAAGGTGGATTGTCACGGACTAATAAAATATCACAAAAAGCCGCCGTTTTCAAGTATAAGTTGAAGTTTTTTTCGTAATCATATAAGATATATGAACATGCTTAGGATAATTGTGAATGCAGATGATCTGGGAATATCAGAGGATGTCAATGCTGCCATAGCAGAATGCTTTGCCATGCGATACATTACAAGTACCACGCTCATGGTCAATATGGACTATGCTGATCAGGCAGTAGATATGGCAGTAAAATACGGATGGCATGAAAGGGTGGGACTTCACCTTAACCTTACAAGCGGTGTGCCGCTGACCAAGGGCATTACCCGGTTCAGGAGATTTTGTGCAAGAGACGGCAGCTTCAATGCTTCTTTTGCAAAGAACCTGTATTCCAGAATGCATCTTTCAAAGGAGGAGATAAAGGCCGTAAGGGATGAGGCTGAGGCGCAGATAGTGAAATACATCTCCTACGGACTCCCGGATAAGCATCTTGACTCGCATCATCATGTACATACGGATGCGTCTGTATGGAAGGCTGTAGAACCTTTGATCCTCTCATACGGGATCCGGTCGGTGAGACTTTCCCGTAATTTGTATAGGAAGATCTCCTTCGCAAAGGGGGCATACAAAGCCAGGTATAACAAAAAGCTTCGGGCGCTCCCGATAGAAACGACTGATTATTTCGGATCCTTCAAGGATTTTGTCCAATGCAGGGAAAAGGCTGAGGACGGCTCTCTGGTGGAGATAATGGTTCATCCCATGCATGATGATGACGGGATACTGGTGGATCACCTCGACAGGGACAGGTCTGTGGAAGAGGAAAAGGAGTACCTTTCAAAGATCATTCATATCAAGGATTTTTATTGACCTTTTCAGACTATGGGGAAGAAAAAAAAGGAAAAAGAAAAAAGACTGAAGGGCGATCTCAGGCTGTATGTGAGATGGCCGCTTATATTGTCAGTATTTATCGCTGTCTTTGCTGCGGGAATGTTCTTTATCGATTTAAGGGCGGGGATCGCATCGGGCGTGATGGCACTGATCGTCATCATCACAGCACTGGTGATCAGATACTGCAGCCGCGCGAAGATCATGAACGATATGGTGAATTTCGCTACAAGCTTCGGACAGGTGCAGAAGGAGCTTTTGAAGGGACTTCCGCTTCCTTATGCCCTGCTCGATGACAATGGGCGTTTTGTCTGGTGCAACAGCGAATTCCGGGAGCTTATCTCAAAGGAGAATCCCTTCGGAAAATCCATTACCTCGTATATCCCTGAGCTTACAAAGGACAGGATACCTGCTGACGGCGAACGGGAAATACAGGAGTTTTCAATGGGAGACCGGGATTTCAAGGCTGATATAAGACGCACCAGCCTGAATGAAATGGGCCGCTCGTCTCTTATTGTAGGCGATGAGGGCTTTACGGGATCCATAGTCACTGTCTTCCTTTATGATGAAACCGAGGTGAACGCTCTCAAGCGTGAAAACAAGGAACAGACAATAGTGACAGGCTACATATACATGGATAATTACGATGAGGTCATGGAGAATGTTGAGGAGGTAAGACGTTCGCTGCTGGTGGCGCTTATCGACAGAAAGATCAAGAAGTATTTTTCCGACTATGACGCTATAGTCAAGAGCATAGAGAGGGATAAATACTTCATAACCATGAAGAGAGTGTCCTTTGACAGACTTTTGGAAAGCAGGTTTGATATCCTCGAGGATGTAAAGACCGTAAAGGTGGGAAATGAGATGTCGGTGACGCTTTCCATGGGATTCGGCCTGGAAACAGGATCTCTTGCTGAGGATACAGCCTATGCAGGGAGCGCGATAGACCTTGCTTTGGGACGAGGCGGCGACCAGGCCGTGGTAAAGACCGTGAGCAGAACCACATATTACGGCGGCAAGAGCCTTCAGATGGAGAAGAATACCAGAGTGAAGGCGAGGGTGAAGGCTCAGGCTCTCAGGGAGATAATCGAGCAGAAGGAAAGAGTCTTCTGCATGGGTCATCAGATCACGGATATAGATACTTTCGGAGCAGCGGTGGGTATATACAGGGTTACAAGACAGCTCGACAAGAAGTGCCATATTGTGATCAATAACGTGACCCAGTCGATAAAACCCTTTATTGATGCTTATTCCAGGGAAGCTGATTTTGATCCGGATATGTTCGTTACGAGCGCGGAGGCGCTTCAGCTGGCGGACAGCGACAGCTCCGTGATGGTAGTGGTGGATACAAACAAGCCTTCCATAACCGAGTGCCCCGAGCTCCTGAGGAGGATACGGAGCATTGTGGTTCTGGATCACCACAGGATAGGCACGGAAACCATAGACAACGCGACTCTTTCATATATAGAGCCCTTTGCGTCCAGTGCCTGTGAGATGGTGGCTGAAATACTGCAGTACATTTCGGATAATATCCGCATAAAGGGAGTGGAAGCGGACAGTCTCTACGCCGGGATCATGATCGATACCAATAATTTCATGACCAAGGCCGGAGTGAGGACCTTTGAAGCGGCAGCGTTCCTCAGGAGAAGCGGAGCCGACATCACAAGGGTAAGAAAGCTTTTCCGCAATGATATAGATTCCTTTAAGGCGAGAGCGGAGGTGGTGAGGAATGCAGAGCTCTTTCATGACAGATATGCAATATCGATATGCAACGGGGACGGACTCGTAAGTCCTACGGTAACAGGCTCCCAGGCTGCCAACGAGCTGCTGAACATCAATTCGGTAAAGGCGTCGTTTGTGCTTACGGAGTATCAGAACCGGATATACATTTCTGCCAGATCCATAGATGAGATCAATGTCCAGCTTGTCATGGAGAAGCTGGGGGGTGGGGGACATATGAACATCGCGGGAGCCCAGCTTACTGATATGTCTCCCGAAACGGCAAAGCAGAAGCTGAAGGATGTAATAGATGAAATGGAAAAGGAAGGAGAGATAGGAATATGAAAGTAATCTTGCTGGAGGATGTAAAGTCTCTGGGGAAAAAGGACGATATAGTAGATGTAAAAGAGGGGTACGCGAGAAATTTCCTTTTTACAAAGAATCTCGGGGTACCTGCAGACGCAAAGAATATGAATGAGGTCAGGCTCAGGAAGGCAAGAGATGAAAAGCATGCAGCAGAGAAGCTGGCTGAGGCTAAAGAGCTTGCGGAAAAGCTTGAGAAGACCAGCCTGATATGCAGGGTCAAGGCAGGTAAGGACGGCAAGATATTCGGTTCGGTATCCTCGAAGGAGATAGCCGAGGAAATGAAGAAACAGAACGGCCTTGACATAGATAAGAAGAAGCTTGTGATAGCAGATCCCATAAAGAACCTCGGAACCTATAAGGTAAATGCCAGGCTTCATCCCGACGTGACAGCAGTTCTTACCATAGATGTGCTTCCTGAGGAGTAGGAAGCATGCCGACAGATGAAGGCGTTGTAAAGAGAATACCCCCTCACAGCTCTGAAGCGGAGCGGGCCGTTATTGCGGCGATGATCCTTGATGATACGGGCAGGGACATCTTTACCGCTACGGAGATCCTGAAGAGGAGCGATTTTTATGAGGAAAGATACGGGCTTTTATTTGAGGCGATAGTAGAGCTTTATGATGAAAAGAAGCCCGCCGATACTGTGACCATACAGGAGAAGCTCAGACAAAAGGGCGCTCCCGCGGAGATCACAAACGCCAGGTTTCTTGCGGATATAGCAGATTCTCTGGATTACTCCGGCGGGATAGAGCATCATGCAGGCATTGTAAGGAATAAATCGATCCTCAGATCCGTTATAAAAGTTAATTCCGACATAGAGAATGACTGCTACAGAGGAACCCGGGATACTGCGGAGATACTTGAGGATACTGAGAAGAAGATATTTGATCTTGTACAGACCCAGGGGCGCTCGGGTATCACTCCGATAAAAGATGTGGTGATAGAAGCGCTTCATCACATTCAGGAGGTCGCAAAGGCTGACTCCAAGGTTACCGGCATACCTTCGGGCTTTGATGATCTTGATCAGATGACGGCGGGGTTTCAGAAATCCGATCTCATCCTGGTAGCTGCAAGGCCCTCAATGGGAAAGACGGCGCTGGTGCTCAATATAGCCCAGCATGCATGCTTCAAGGAAAACCGGCGGTGTCTGTTTTTTTCTTTGGAGATGTCGAAGGAGCAGCTGGTTAACAGACTCCTTGCCATGGAGTCAAGGGTTGATTCACAAAATATCAGGATTGGCCATTTAAATGACGACGACTGGCGTGGTATCATAGAAAGCGCGGGAGTCATAGGCATGTCAAGCCTGGCCATAGATGATACGCCCGCTATATCGATAGCCGAGATGCGGTCCAAATGCAGACGCCATAAGCTGGAACACGGGCTGGATATGATCATTATAGATTACCTTCAGCTTATGAGCGGATCCAGAGGCGGAAGAAGCGAGGTTTCAAGGCAGCAGGAGATTTCCGATATATCAAGGGGACTCAAGGCATTGGCAAGAGAGCTGCAGTGCCCGGTACTGGCTCTGTCGCAGCTTTCGAGGGCAGTGGAGCAGAGACCGGATCACAGACCCATGCTTTCGGATCTTCGTGAATCCGGAGCTATCGAGCAGGATGCAGATGTGGTAATGTTCATTTACAGGGATGATTATTATAACGAGGATTCTGACCGGAAGGGAATCGCGGACATCATCCTTGCAAAACAGAGAAACGGATCGATAGGAACGGTAAGCCTTGCGTGGTTGTCAGCGCTTACCAAGTTTGAGAATTTAGTTCGGGAACAGTAGATATGAAGATAGAAAAAGTAAACGACAGACAGATACGCTGTACATTGACGAAGAATGATCTGGTCTCGCGAAATCTGAAGATGAGCGAGCTGGCCTATGGCACGGATAAGGCGAAGAATCTCTTCAGGGACATGATGAGGGAGGCTCATCACAGATTTGGGTTCGAGGTGGAGGATATACCTCTTATGATAGAGGCGATCCCCATATCCAATGATGCCATCGTGCTGGTCATTACAAAGGTGGAGGATCCTGAGGAGCTTGATACCAGATTTTCAAAATTTGCTCCTTATCTTGAGGACGGGGAGCAGCAGGATGCCAGGAAAAAGAAGGATCCGGGAAGCGCGGATGATATCATCGATCTTTTCAGGAAGCTGAAGGAGCAGGTGGAGGAAGCACAGAATGTGATGTCTGCCAGTGAGAACGGTGATTCGATAGTTACAACGAGAAAGATAAGCGCACCGGAGGGGGGACTTGAGAGGGAAGTAAAGATCACCATACAGGTTGATCTTACGAAGCTCTATTCCTTTGATGACGTGGATGATGTCATCAGGGTATCAAAGATCCTGAAGGGCTTGTATCACGGGGATAACGCGCTTTTCAGGGATCCGGAGGATAAAAAGTATTATCTTCTTCTGAGAAAATCCGGACATACACCTGAATCCTTTAACAGGGTATGTAATATCATTACGGAGTATGGAAATCCGGAAGAGTGCACTACTGCAGTTGAGGGCAGGATGAAGGAGCGGTTTGAGACAGTCATACCTTCCTTTGCGGTAGAAAAGCTGTCGATAATCTGAGTATGGTGAGGAATGAATAGAAAGAGAAGAGTAAAAAGCATGATGGCGGTCGTGATAACGGCTGCCATGATCATATTGAACCCCGCTGCGGTTATGGCTGAGCCGGCAGGCGCTGCCGGTGCAGGAG
>CACZNY010000039.1 GCA_902782655.1 uncultured Lachnospiraceae bacterium | reverse complement strand
TTTAAAATATAACAAAACCAAGAGGTTTGTTCAAGTGATTTCTCGATGCGGTCACTGTCAAGTAACCCTTTTTTGCTGCGATCGGGGACGCTGTGCTTTTCGCACTTGACAATCTGTAATACAGCAACTTATAATCGATTTAACTTAAGGAATGAGCAGCTAGTCTGCTTTGCCTGTTCACACCCGGGCGATATCGCTTTACGGAAAGCTTACGCCTTTCCGGATCAGTCAGGCGGTCGCGATAGAAACCGGTATATAAAAACCTTAGGTTTTCCCATTTCTGTTTCCTTAAGTCTTTACAGAAAGGAGACCAGCTATGAAAAAACTTACACTGGCTGATCTGGATCCCGAGATGATGAAGGCTATGTCCGAGATGAAATCGACAGATGAGATCATTGCTTTCTGCAAATCGAAGGGGTATGAAGTCTCTGAAGAGGGAGCAAGCAGGATATTGGAGCAGTTCGAAAAAGTGAATGAGCTGTCGCTGGATGACCTTGATTCTGTCGCCGGCGGACAGGTTATTACCTGCTACAATGACGTCTATAGTAGCATGTCTTCGTGATCATAAGGGGATATCTCTTTTATGAGCGATTTGATGAGAAAAATGATAGAACAAGATCGCGCCCTGGCATCTGAACTACCGGATGCCTTTTTTAATGGCGCCCATCTGGCCTTTATGTATGCATTAGGCCATTACAGTACCAGACTGAACGAGATGGATGTCTTTCGTCTCGTTCGCGATCACCCGGAGCTTGAGCTGAACGTTGATACGATCCTCCGTCTGTACGATGTGCTGACAGCCGGAACCGGGTATGGCGGACACGGTTTCAAAAGCAGGAAGATCTATGTCGAGTCAAAGGACTTCTTTTACATCACCCTTGCGCCGGAAGAGACTCCTGATGCTGTGAGGGAGTTATGCGACAGATATACCCATTTAAACCATCCGAAACCGGAGGATTTTGACGACATCTTCAGCTTTCTGCTTGATTTTATCTGCATCCATCCCATGGAAGACGCCAACGGCCGGCTCTCTGTCTTTCTCGTGCAGGTATTGCTTCGTAAAGCGGGGCTTGAAATGGCTCCCTTCCTTCCCTTCGACATCGTGCTTGGGAGGTTCCGGCTGCGGGAGTATCAACTGCATATTCTGAAGGCGTCAGGCTCCTTCTACGGACAGAAACCGATTGAACACGATCTGTTCGTCGACTTTGCGAAGGAACTTGTAATGGATTCCTATGACATTTTAAGGGCGGCCTGCAGGACCTACCCTTTGTAGTTGTAAACGGGGCGGATGATCCGCTCTATTTCGACCGAATCCCTGACGGCGTTAATGATCGATTTTATGGGTTTGTAGGCGTCCGGCGCCTCGTCCAGGTTATCCAGATGCACAGAGCTTGTGTGCACATCCTTCATAGCATCATTGTAAGTCTCCATATCAAGTTTTTCCCTGGCCTCCCTGCGGCTCAGCCTGCGACCCGCACCGTGGGGAGCCGAGTAATTCCATTCGGGATTTCCCTTTCCGGTTCCAAGGATGCAGCCATCTCTGGCATTTATCGGGATCACAACCTTCTCTCCGGGTCTGGCCGCAATGGCCCCGTGCCGGATGATATTGTCACTTTGGTCGATGATATGGTGGCAGATATCCGTATAGCCGGTAATATGATAGCCCATGCGGGATACTATGAATTCAGTCATGTACTTACGGTTTATCTTGCAAAGCTCCACGAAAAGCGCCATGTCGTGCAGAAAATCAGCCATTTCTTTTCCATAGATGCAGGTATCCTCCAGGCAGGCGTCTGTACGCGTTTTTCCCGCCTTTCTGAGCGCTGCATCGAGATAATATTCCACGGCGGGGCGTGACAGACTGCCCAGACCATTGTGGACGACCAGGTAAAAGTGGCCTTCGTCATCTCTGTCCATCTCGATAAAATGATTCCCACCGCCCAGACAACCCAGCATGCCGGGCCATTCGTAAACGTGGCTGATCGCCTTGTAGCAGTTCAGTCTGGAGAAGTCGAAGTCAAAAGCCGGTTCCCAGAAGGTGTTTTTACCGGTCGGGATCTCGTGACAGACCTCATCCAGCTTCTGATAGTCAGGTTCCGGTTCATCTGGTCCGTTGATAAGCCCTGAGCCGGGGATTTCCAGAGCAGCTAAAGAAACGCCACAGCCGGATCCCAGCTCGATCCCGAGGATTATCGGTTCCCGATGGATCATGGTAAAGCCGGTGACGGTCCCGTCTCCATTGGCGTGCACATCCGGCATGATACGGATATGTCGGTCCTTGAACAGTTCGTGGTCACAGAGGGTCTTAAGGCTTTCATAGGCCTCTTTGTCCATGATGTCCGTATAACATATTGCTTCTGTTATTTTTCCTTTTATCTGGTTCATATTGGTATATTATTGGATCAACAGCTGTTTTATGAAGAATGACGGGTGATTCTCCGGGTTAACATTATTAATATATCATAATCTTATTTTGTTTTGGAGAGTTTTTTATGATCCTATCTGAACTGGTCCCGCCTGAGGGATATGAACTCACACAGGCTGTGATGACTACATTTGACCTTGACCTTGCGGTCCTGAAGAGTTTCCCGGGACTTACTGATGCTCCGGGCAAGTATACTGTCTTCAGGGGCGAAGGAGAGTTTACCGATCTGCCGGTGTCGGATCCCGTAAGAGAAGCACTGCTTGCTTCGGTCGTGACAGTGCCGTTTCCCAAAATGAAGGATGGACGTCCGGCGGGATATGCGCACGGTAAAATTGCGTTATTTGATCACGTCCGTGCCGGTGAGCATCTTTATCATCTGCTTATAACCAGCGCTAATATTTCCGCCTACGATAATCTGGAGACATATACGGTCTTTTCGGGTCGGGAGACGGGTATGGAGCAGGCCGGTACGTTACCGCTGATCGATTATATGAATATACTGAATTCCTATGCCGAAGGCCGTCTTGACGACGTAATAGAGAGGCTGCGAGAAGTGCGTTTTACTCCGCTCCCGGAATATGCCTGTGAAGAGCATTCTTTCATCGCCCTCTGTCCGGGAAAGACATCCGGAGAGGATATCCTGTCAGAGCCGTTTGATGAACTCCTTGTGATCGCTCCTTTTATTAACTGTAAGGAATGCCTGTCTCTGGCAACGGCAGCAAATGAGAACGCGCGCCTGGTCATACTTTCTCAAACGCCTGAGATCCGGCGTCTTATAAAAGACGGATTGATTACGGAAGCCTCCGGACTCCCGGTCCGTTTGCATCTGATCCCGCAAAGCAAAACTCAAAAGTATATCCATGCCAAGATATATCTGAGGAGGACCGGTAAAGAGTGGGATCTCTTTACAGGCTCAATGAATCTGACTCCTTTTGCAATGACAAGGAATCTGGAATTCATGGTCCGCCGTGTCAGACCGTTGGGGATCAGTTCGCTTGAGGACTATCTGACGTCATTCTTTTCGGGTTCTGTATCGGAAGAGGATGTACGTCACCTGCTGTCTTCGGATGATGACTGTTTTATAAAGACGGATTCGGGTTTCTGCCGCAGAGCGGCATCCCCGGAGCTTCGCCAGGCGCAGCTGTCAGATATTATCAAAAGAAACAAATACCCGGAGGATCAGGCTGATCTTATTACTGAGTATCTGCTTTCGCCTCAATGCTCCGTCGACATCATCAACATGCTTCATGGGAATGAACCTGCCGCCCTTCCTGTTCGCCGCCGCAGTGTCGTGAAAGGTAAATCAAGGGAGACCTATGTATTCTCCTTAAAGGACAGAATACTTCAGGGTATGGTAAACCGCGCCCTGCACGATTTCGACAGTTGGTCTTCGCCAAAGCTCTATTCTCATATAAAGGGCAGAAATAAGGAAAACATCCTCACTGAGATAAGGCAGTATCCGAACTTTGGCGATCTTTGGATCTTTAAGACTGATATCCATGATTACGACGGTTCCATGGATGCGGATATTTTATCTGGAGCCCTACGGCATATACCGGGGCTTGATCCTTTGTGCATAACATTTCTGGAGACCTTTATCAGCCGGCATGCATATCTGGAAAATGGTATTCTTCACAGCGATGCCCCCGCAGTACAGACGGGCAGTCCCCTGTGCGGGTTCTTCGAAAATATATATCTCAGGGATATAGACATTATGCTGACGGAAAAAGCGGCATTTTACGCCAGGTACGCTGATGACATACTGTTTGCCGCTTCTACGGAGGAGGAACTGGACGGACTGATACATACTCTGATACAGGAGCTGGAGAAAAAGAAACTTAAACTGAATGAAAGCAAGACTCTGCTACTTGCTCCCGGAACCTCTTTCGCCTATCTGGGCTGGAATATAAACGGCGATCAAGTGGATCTTTCCTCCAAAAAGCTTGTCGAACTAAGGACAGCGATCCGTGCCGAAACAAAAAGGCTGTTGATAGCCTGCAAAAAGAATCATCTGCCTGAAAAAATGAGATTATTCCTGGTCATTTCCCGTGCGAACCGCCTGATCGATCTCTGGGGACTCTCGGAGGTTTTCCGCGTTGTGTCTGTTCATGACGGTCTAAGGGAGATCGACCGGATGTTCTATGACATGATACGGATCGTAGCCGGTGGTAAAACGGGCAGCAGCCGTTACCGCATACGGCACGAACAGATCATAAAGTGGGGATACAAAAGTCTGGTAAACCGCTATTACCGTTTTATACGTCGGTGAGCATTCAACGTGACAGGCCCGCGGGCGTCATGCCCCGGGGGGAGGGTTGGGGTAACCGAGATTGCAGACAAGGCACGCATTACTACTGCGACACTGTCTTATGTTTTGAAGAGTCTGGATACAGTGGGTATTATCTCCAAGATCAC
>CACZNY010000038.1 GCA_902782655.1 uncultured Lachnospiraceae bacterium | reverse complement strand
TTTTGATGACCGGGTGCTCGGCGGTATAATAAAGGAGATAAAGAGAAGGCACAGTGACTGCGCCGTAACCCTTTCCATGGGAGAGCGGAGCAGGGAAAGCTATGAAAGGCTTTTTGATGCCGGTGCCGACAGGTATCTCCTAAGACATGAAACGGCGGATCCTTCACATTACGGAAGGCTTCATCCCGATGAAATGTCGTATGAGAACAGAATGGAATGTCTTAAGGTATTGAAGGAGATCGGCTATCAGACGGGCTGCGGCTTCATGGTGGGATCTCCTTTTCAAGGCTTCAGGGAGCTTGCAGAGGATCTGAAATTCATAGAGGAATTCAAACCCGATATGTGCGGTATAGGACCCTTCATTCCTCACAGGGATACTCCGTTTGCCGGGCAGAAAGCGGGCTCCGTTGAGCTTACCCTTTTTCTTATTTCAGTCCTCAGGATCATATCTCCATCAATGCTGATACCTGCTACGACAGCTCTTGGGACAGCAGATCCACGGGGACGGGAGCTTGGCATACTGGCAGGGGCAAATGTAGTGATGCCCAATCTCTCTCCGGTAAGGGTCAGGAGGAAATACGAGCTGTACGACAATAAGATATGCACCGGTGAGGAAAGCGCAGAATGCAGAGACTGTCTTGAAAGGCGCATGGAAAGCATAGGACACCGGATAGTGACAGACAGAGGAGACAGGAAGAAAACACAGCGAAGTCCGGCGGTACGCTGACCGCTGGGCTGTAACAATACAGGAAAGGGCGAAAAATGGCTAAGTACGATCCTGCTTCACTGAAAGCAGAGGAATTCATTAATGATGAGGAAATACTGGAAACCCTGGAGTATGCGGAAAAAAACAGGGATAATATACCGCTTATAAATGAAATACTTGAAAAGGCAAGACCGGTCAGGACGGAAAAGGGCTGCACCTGCCGGGGCTTGAGCCACAGGGAGGCTTCCGTGCTTCTTTCCTGTGAGGATAAGGAAATCAGGGAAAGGATATATGTCATAGCGAGGGAGATAAAGCAGGCCTTCTACGGAAACCGCATAGTGATCTTTGCCCCGCTATATCTCTCAAATTACTGCGTGAACGGATGCCTTTATTGTCCGTATCATATGAAGAACAGCCATATCGCAAGAAAGAAGCTGACTCAGGAGGAGATAAGGAAAGAGGTCATCGCACTTCAGGATATGGGACATAAGAGGCTTGCCATAGAGGCCGGGGAGGATCCCGTCAATAATCCGATAGAATATATCCTTGATTCCATAAAGACCATATACGGGGTGCATCATAAAAACGGTGATATCCGCAGGGTGAATGTAAATATTGCCGCGACTGAGGTGGAAAACTACAGGAAGCTCAAGGAGGCAGGTATAGGAACCTATGTGCTTTTTCAGGAGACCTATCACAGGGAGAGCTACTTAAGGCTTCATCCCACAGGCCCAAAGCATGATTATGCCTATCATACGGAGGCCATGGACAGAGCCATGGAGGGCGGCATAGATGATGTGGGGCTCGGAGTGCTCTTCGGTCTGGAGCTTTATAAATATGAATTCGCGGGTCTTATCATGCATGCGGAGCATCTGGAGAGGGTGCATGGGGTGGGGCCTCATACCATAAGCGTTCCCAGAGTGAAAAGAGCCGATGACATCGATCCTGACGCATTCGATAACGGGATAGATGACGAAACCTTTGCCCATATCACAGCCTGCATAAGACTGGCCGTGCCCTATACCGGCATGATAATATCCACGAGAGAAAGCCAGAGCGTCAGGGAAAAGCTGCTGGATCTTGGCATATCGCAGATAAGCGGCGGCTCCAGGACAAGCGTAGGCGGGTATGCGGAGGAGGAAAGACCGCATGATACCGAGCAGTTTGATGTATCTGATCAGAGATCTCTGGACGAGGTGGTCTCCTGGCTTATGGAAAATGACCATATTCCTTCCTTCTGCACTGCCTGCTACAGGGAGGGGCGGACCGGAGACCGTTTCATGAGCCTTTGCAGAAACGGGCAGATATTAAACTGCTGTCATCCCAATGCGCTGATGACGCTTGCGGAATATCTGGAGGACTATGCCTCAGAGGGAACAAAAGCAAGAGGCTATGCCATGATAGAGAGGGAGCTGGAACGTATCCCGAATGAAAAGACCAGAGGCATGACAAAAGAGAATATAGGGTATATAAGGAATTCAGACCGAAGGGATTTCAGGTTTTAATATGGGACTTAATGATACACCATCCTCGGAGCGCGTGCATATAGCCTTTTTCGGAATAAGGAATGCCGGTAAATCAAGCCTTGTGAACTATCTCACAAATCAGGAGATGAGCCTTGTTTCGGATATAAAGGG
>CACZNY010000037.1 GCA_902782655.1 uncultured Lachnospiraceae bacterium | reverse complement strand
AGATTATCAGACATTTGTAACAAAGATGATTTTATCGTAAATCTGGTTTATAATCAAGCTGCACAAAAAAGGAGCCGGTTGTTCTATCATATCTACTTATAATTATGGAGAAATGGCAATACCGGCATGGTGAGTTGTAATACAATATCAGTTTCAGAGGTGACAGTTATGCCGGACAAAAGAAAAGTACATTTCATAGGGATAGGCGGGATCAGCATGAGCGGGATAGCGAAGCTTTTGCTGTCAGAGGGATATGAGGTTTCGGGGTCGGATGCCCATGAGTCTCCGATCACGAAAATGCTGGAGGAGCTTGGCGCAGTGATCGGATATCCCCAGAAGGCTGAAAATATCCCTGAAGACACCGATATTGTGGTGATGACGGCGGCGATACATGAGGATAATCCGGAGCTTGCGGAGGCCAGAAGACGAGGACTTAAGGTAGAGACAAGGGCAGATTTCCTCGGTCAGATAATGAAAGGCTATGATATGCCTGTAGCTGTTGCGGGAACCCATGGGAAGACCACGACCACAGCCATGATCTCAAGGATACTTTTGGAAGCGGAATGTGATCCTACCATTTCAATAGGAGGAGTGCTGCGGGATATCGGGGGCAACTTCCGTGTGGGGAGCAGGAAATACTTTGTCATGGAGGCCTGTGAATACACAAACTCCTATCATTCATTCTATCCCCGGATCGGGATAATACTGAACGTGGAGGCTGACCATCTGGATTTTTTCAAGGATATAGATGATATAAGGGATTCCTTTCACAGGTTCGGGGAAAATATCCCTGAATACGGAGTACTTATCATTAATAGGGATATAAAGGGCTTCGAAAAGGTTGCGGGCGGTCTTAAGTGTCGGATAGTGACCTTCGGCAGCGACAACAGTGCCGACTATTATGCAGAGGATGTGACCTATGATGAATTCGGCAGACCCTCGTTTTATGTCTGCCATGGCGAAAGCAGGAGGAAGATGAGTCTTGGCATTTATGGAAAGCATAATGTGTCCAATGCTCTTTCTGCGATAGCCTGCGCAGATGAGCTTGGGATAAGCAGCGAAATAACAGAAAGAGGCCTTGCAGGGTTTACCGGAACGGATCGGAGATTTGAGATCAAGGGGAAGATCAACGGCTGTACGATAATAGATGATTATGCTCACCATCCCAGTGAGATAAGGGCAACGCTGGATGCCGCAAAAAAATATCCGCATGGGGAGATGTGGGTGGTATTCCAGTCACATACCTACACAAGGACAAAGGTTCTTTTGGATGAGTTTGCGGATGCTCTTTCCGCGGCGGATCATGTGATCTGTGCCGAGATCTATCCGGCCCGTGAGACTGACACGCTTGGAATGAGCGGTGAAGTTCTTATGAATAAGATAAAGGAAAAAGGAACAGACTGTTATTATTTCCCGAGCTTTGAGGAGATTGAAAATTTTGTGAGAGAAAGTGTTGTCGACAAGGATCTGTTGATAACTATGGGGGCCGGAGATATAGTAAAAATCGCGGATGACCTGGTTGGAAATAACTGATCCACATTATCCACAACTTTTTGTTAACAAAATACAACAGTTATTTTTTTGATAACTCCGTGATAATTAACTTTACCTACTTTATCAACTTTATAACGATTTCGGCCTCCGCTCCTGCGGGGGCTATTTTATTTTGCACGACGGTATGATATACTCCGCTTCGCTTTGCGAAAAAGAGCGAAGAAATCTGTATTCAAGGGCTGGAAAAAATGAGTGGGATAGTACTTAGGGGAAATCGTTTTTCGGGAAATACGATCGTCTCAAACTGCTTTATAGACGAGTATATGGCTGAGGCTAACGGAGCTCAGCTGAAGATATATCTGTATCTTATGAGATGTATCGAGGCGGATGAGCCGGTTACGGTGCCGCTGCTTGCTGACCGGTTTAATTATACCGAAACGGATATCATAAGATCTCTTCTTTATTGGGCAAGGAAGGGGATAGTCTCATTGGAATTCGATGAGGAGAGGAATGTTTCGGGAATAGTGCTTAATGATCCGGCGGATGCGGAGGAAACGGAGGTTTCCCTGCCCAAGAAGCCGGCAGCGTCTGACAGAAAACGCCGTCCTTCTTATTCAGCAAGGGAGCTCGACAGCTTCGGGGAGAAGGCAGAGGTTAAGCAGCTCATATTCGCCACCGAGCAGTATCTGGCAAGGACGCTGAGTCCGTCAGACATGAAGACCATGCTTTTCATATATGATGAGCTTGGCTTCTCAACGGATCTTCTGGAATTTCTCATTGAATACTGCGTAGGAAAGGGAAAGACCTCTACCAAGTATATCGAGCAGACAGCCATAGGCTGGGCGGAGAGCGGCGTGAAAAATGTGAAGGATGCAAAGAATCATGTGAGAAGCTATGGAGGAGGAGCATGCTTTGCGGTTCTCAAGGCTTTCGGCATAACTGACCGGAAGCCTGTAGATCTTGAAATAGAATATGTGGAAAGATGGATGAAGGAATACGGATTTGATATGGATATCATCCTTGAGGCCGCGGCTCGTACAATGAAGACTATAGCAAAGCCTTCTTTCCCTTATACTGACAAGATCCTTAAAAGCTGGGCGGAGAGCGGTATAAAAACTGTAGATGAGATAGAGAGCATGAATGCGATGTGGGGATCGATAGCACGTCAGGGAGGCGCGGTACGCAAGGAAGGGAAGAAAAGGGCGGCATCAAACAGCGGAGCTCAGAACAAGATACATTTTGCGCTTGAAAGACAGTATGACTTTGACGAGCTTGAGGCAGAGCTTCTGAAAAAGCAGAGAGCAAAAAAATACAGCAGCATATAAGAAGAGGGGATGGAGGAGATCATCATGGATACGGTATTCAGGGAGATAATGACAGGATATGAAAGGCAGCTTGCTCAGGACAAGAGAGCTCAGAGGAAAAGGATACAGGAGATACACAGCAGTGTACCCAGATATAAGGAGCTGGAGGATCTGACGGCTGATCTTTCGGCTAAGGCAGCCATAATGGCGGCATCCGGACGAAAGGATGAGGCGGTTCCGATACTGCATGAGCTTAACCGTATATCTGACGAGAAACAGAAGGTGCTGATCGATGCCGGCATCCCGGATGGCTATCTGTCATTGAAGTATGAATGTCCGGATTGCAGGGACACGGGATATATACGGGGGAAAAAGTGCCACTGCCTGATGAAGAAGATCGTAGAGCATTACTATGTCAACAGCGGGCTTTATGAGAAGCTGAAGACAGAGAATTTTGATACCTTCACCTTTGAATATTATGAGGGAGAAGAGCTTGACAATATCAGGGAGATCTATGATGCGGCCTGGTCATTCGTCACGACATTTGCCGATACATACAGGAATATGCTATTCTATGGAAGTGTGGGCTGCGGTAAGAGCTTCATGTCCAACTGCATAGCAAAGGAGCTGATGGACAGAGGCACAGCAGTCACATATGTGAGTGCGATGAGACTTTTTGATATGCTGTCAGCTCATGTTTTCGGAAGGCAGTCATCGGGGAGCGCAGAGTATGATATGCTGTTCAGCTGTCCGCTTCTGATAGTCGATGATCTCGGGACAGAGATAGGAAGCTCGGCAGTTTCATCAGAGCTTTTTGAGGTACTCAATGAGAGGGACCTTAAGTCCCTTTCGACCATAATATCTACCAATTATTCTATTGCGGAGCTTAAGGAAAAATATTCGGACAGATCATTCTCCAGGCTTTTGGGAAACTATGAGCTTTACAGGTTTTCCGGAGATGATATCAGGCTGAAAAAAAAGCGGAGGTAGACTGAAGTGGCTCATACACATGACAAACGCTCGCTTGAGACCATTCCGGTAGGCTCTCTCGGAGTCATAGCACTTGACGGTTGCAGGGAGCTTGCCGAAAGAGTGGATGATTACCTTATCGGATGGAGAGAGGACAGGGAAAACGAGCATAAGAATTCTCTGGTGTTTTCCGGATATATGAGGAGCTCCTATCTTTTGGATATATCGCTTCCCAGATTCGGTTCAGGCGAGGGTAAGGGCATGATCAATGAATCTGTGCGTGGAATGGATCTGTATCTGCTCGTTGATGTCTGCAACTACAGTGTGACCTACAGTATGTTCGGTGAGAAAAACCATATGTCACCGGATGATCATTTTCAGAATCTTAAGCGAATCATAGCCGCAGTAGGCGGTAAGGCCAGAAGGATCACTGTGATAATGCCTTTCCTTTATGAGAGCAGGCAGCATAAAAGATCAGCAAGGGAATCCCTTGACTGCGCCATAGCGCTTCAGGAGCTTTCAAAGATGGGAGTAGATAATATCATAACCTTCGATGCCCATGATCCCAGAGTAATGAACTCTATTCCCTTAAAGGGATTTGAGACAATACAGCCGTCTTATCAGTTTGTCAAAGGACTTTTGGGTTCGGTTAAGGATCTTAGGATAGAGCCTGACCATATGATGGTGGTATCTCCCGATGAGGGAGGGATGTCAAGAGCCATATATATGGCTAATGTCCTCGGACTTGATATGGGCATGTTTTACAAAAGAAGGGATTATACCCAGATCGTGGACGGAAGGAATCCCATAGTTGCCCATGAGTTTCTGGGTTCGGATGTCAGCGGCAAGGATATACTTGTGCTTGATGATATGATAGCTTCAGGCGAGAGCGTGATAGAGGTGGCCAGGGAGCTGAAAAAACGTAATGCGTCAAGGATATATGTCGCTGCTACCTTCGGATTGTTTTCAAATGGAGTAGAGCCCTTTGACCAGGCAGTAAGGGAGGGGGTGCTTACCGGCGTACTGACTACCAATCTTGTGTATCAGCCGGATGAGCTGCTTAATAAAAGCTGGTATATTTCATGTGATATGAGCAAATATCTGGCTTATATCATAGATACACTGAATCATGACTCTTCCATAAGTGATCTGCTGGATCCCAACAACCGCATCCAATCCCTTATTTCAAGATATAAAAGCGGGCAGGTGTAAGAGCCCGGGATCAGGGAGCGGATTTTACCCGGCATGAGAGAAGCACTT
>CACZNY010000036.1 GCA_902782655.1 uncultured Lachnospiraceae bacterium | reverse complement strand
TGTTTTGATACAACGACGCCCAAAGTCAAATGGCTTTTTGAACAAGTTCAAACGCCATTTAGACTTTTGGCGTTTGTATCATTTTATACAATCCCGGCCGCAGAAAATGTACAAAGTCACTAAGAAGAAAAATATGGGTTGCAAAACCCTGAAGTCTATGTTACTTTTATATCAACTTAACCGCATAAGTTACAAAAGAAAGACGATTCGATAGTTGCTTATGCGAAAAAGTAAACAAAAGATAAAAACAAAAGATCCGTAAACAATTCAATCAAACGACAAAAAGGAGAGGACTTATGAAGAAGAAACTGATAGCACTGATCTTAGCCGGAGTGATGGCAGCAGGACTGACAGCATGCGGAGGCTCGGCAGACAGCGGAGCAGCAGACGGCGCGGCAGCCTCATCGAAGGATGCATCCGGCAAGCCCACCGTCACCATCCTTAATTCAAAGATGGAGATCCAGGAGCAGCTTGAGGCTATGGCTGACGCTTACAGCCAGTCCCATGACGCAAATCTTGAGGTTTATTATTCAAGCGATACGATAGCAGCTCATCTTTCCACAAGATATGCTTCAAACGAGCCCTACACTATCGCAATGGTAGACGCAAAGGATGTTTATTCGCTGGCAGCTGAGCACGCTCAGGATCTCAGCGGTGAGGACTGGGTCAAGGATACCACTGAGGCCATCAGCATCGACGGCAAGGTTTACGGCTTCCCTGTATGCGTGGAGGCAAGAGGCGTGATCTACAATGCGGATGCCATAAAGAAGATAACGGGCAAGGATTTTGATCCCGCAAGCGTAAAGACGCTCGATGACTTCAGCGCCCTTCTGGATGAGCTGAAGGCCGGCGGCATGGCAGCTCCTACCGGGATAATGAAGGAGGACTGGTCCCTTGCAGCCCACTATCTTGCAGAGGTTTATGAGCAGCATGACGATCCCGATGCCTTCATTGCCTCCCTGCACGACGGATCGGCAAGCATCAAGGATGATGAGATCTTTAATTCCATGATGGATACCTTTGATGTGCTGAAGGCAAACAACTATGCGGCCGGCAACGCCATCTCCGCAGAGCGTGAGGTTACCGAGCAGAAGCTTGCCGAGGGAGAGATAGCCTTCATGTTCGGCGGCAACTGGGACTGGTCGGTCATCAATCAGTATGACTACTCTGAGAATATGGGCATCATGCCTGTACCCCAGAATACTTCCTCGGATGCCAATACAAAGCTTGTAGGCGGCGGCTCAAAGTACTTCTTCATAGATTCTTCTGACAATACCTCAGAGGCTCAGGTACAGGCTGCCAAGGACTTCCTTAACTGGATGGTCTATGATGAGGAAGGACAGAAATTCATAGTAGAGGAGTGCGCTCTTGTACCCGCATTCTCAAATATCACGCTTGCCGTATCGGATCCTCTCGGAAGCTCCGTAAAGGCATACGCAGACAAGGGAGCGCTTATCGCAAACTACAATTACCTTCCCGATGATCACTATTCAAAGCTCGGTGCTGCTTTCCAGGAGTATCTTGCAGACCAGACCGACAGAGCCGGCTTCGGACAGACTATAGATACCTACTGGCAGGAAGTAACTCTTGCAGAGCACTGAGAAGGGCTGTATTTCAAAAATCCATACGGGGTGCCGTGAGGCATCCCGTATTTGTTAAAAGGCTGCTTTTAAAAAGGGGGACATATGAACAGAAATAAATTCTCATATAAATTTTCCCAGTACATGATGTTTGCGGGACCGGCGCTGATCCTCTTTCTGGGGACCGTTATCATCCCGTTTGTTTACGGATTGTATCTGACATTTACAAGCTGGGACGGGATATCAAGGACCAAGCCCTTTGTCGGGCTGGATAATTATGCGGCATCCGTAGCTGACGTGGCATACTGGCAGGCTCTGGAGCGCACCCTGATCTATTCCTTTTTTGCCGTCGTTCTTATCAATGCCCTGGCCTTTTTCCTGGCATATCTTGTGACCAGCGGGGTAAAGGGACAGAATTTCTTCAGGGCGGGATTCTTCATCCCCAATCTCATCGGCGGTATCGTACTCGGTTATGTGTGGAAGTTTGTTTTCAACAGAGCCTTTGTCGCAGTTGCCGATGCGCTCACCGGGGGCTCCAATCCGTCACTGCTTTCCACTCCGGGAGGAGCCATGTTCTGTCTCATCCTGGTATCCGTATGGCAGTATGCGGGCTACATGATGCTGATCTACGTGGCGGGCTTCATGAGCGTGCCGGATTCCTTAAAGGAGGCGGCGATGATCGACGGCTGCACACCTGCACAGGCTATGAAGAACGTGACCATACCCCTGATGCGCGCAAGCTTCGTGCAGTGCATTTTCCTGAGCATCACCCGCTGCTTCATGGTCTATGATGTGAACCTTTCATTGACGAAGGGCGAGCCCTTCAATTCATCGGTGCTGGCAGCCATGCATGTGTACAATCAGGCATTTACCTATAAGAATTACGGAACAGGACAGGCCGAGGCGCTCATTCTTTTCATTATCTGCGCCATAGTCGGTGTGACCCAGGTCTATATCGGTAAGAAAGGAGAGGTGGGAGCATAATGAACGATTCGGAAAAAGCCTTAAAAAAGAAAAGAGCAGTACATGCCATAATGCTTGTGGTGCTCGTGATATTGTTCTTCCTGTTTGTTTCACCCTTCCTTCTTGTGGTGATCAATGTGTTCAAGACCAAGGCGGATATCACCTCCAATCCCCTTGCTCTCATAGGAAAGCACGGTTTTACGACGAAGAATTTCCCTGAAGCCATGAGGAAGATGGATTTCTGGAGGGTATTCTTTAATTCTGTGGTGATCACTATCTCTGCGACAGTGCTTACGATCATCTTTTCCTCGATGGCAAGCTTCGTGATCGTAAGGAATAAATGGAAGGCCTGCACGCTGCTCTTCTCACTTATGGTGGCATCCATGGTCATTCCATTCCAGGTGCTGATGGTTCCCCTGGTTTCCGTTTACGGCGGTATCGTGGGAGTGCTCAATCACAGGCTCACCCTTGTGCTCCTGCATACGGGATTCTCGGTTTCGATGGCTACCTTCATGTTCCACGGAGCCATCCATACCAATATACCCATAGAGCTTGAGGAGGCGGCCTTTATAGACGGCTGTACCAGATGGCAGACCTTCTGGAAGATCGTATTCCCTCTGCTTAAGCCCACCATTGCCACCATCACCATCATTGACGCGATGGCATTCTGGAATGATTACCTGCTCCCGAGCCTTGTGCTCCAGAAGAAGGAGCTTTATACGATACCCATAGCGACCCAGAGCTTCTACGGCACCTATTCCACGGATATAGGCCTGGTGATGGCTGCGCTGCTTCTTGCGATGCTGCCTATACTGATCCTGTATCTCTTCCTTCAGAGATACATCGTCAAGGGTGTCACCTCCGGTGCGGTAAAGGGATGAGAAATGAAGCTTAATGTATCGGGAGCGTATCTCGCAGTCCCTGTTTGGACCAATCCTGACTGCTGGGACAGATATTATCTTACGGTAAGCTGCGGCGGCCGGCTCGTATATACCTTCCGGCTGCCGGAAAAAAACGAAGGGAGCAAGGACAGCTGCGACTACTACGCATATCTGCCTCTGGAGAGTGAGGATATAAAGGGCGGAGAATTGGAGATAGATACGGATGCACCTTATCCGGTCGCAGAGGAATGCTTTTTTACGGATACACCTTCATACGGGACGGAGGGGGCGGAAGGAGATATCCTCCATTACCATGCCCCCTACGGTTCCCTGAATGATCCCAACGGACTCGTATATCACAACGGACTGTGGCATATGTACCACCAGCATAATCCCATGGACAACGCATGGGGGAATATGAGCTGGGGGCATGCCGTCTCGGAGGATCTGATCCATTTCCGGTTTCAGGGAGATGTGCTCTTTCCGGATGAAGGAGGCACGATGTTTTCGGGCTGCGGTCTTATAAATTCGCAGGGGGCTTTTTCGCTTCCGAAGGATTCGCTTCTTTTTTACTATACCCTGGCGGCAGAGGATAAAGGAGAGGAGGGCGGTGAACCTTTGAGACATTTCACGCAGCGTCTCGCCTTCTCCGCGGATGGAGGCCGTACGCTGAAAAAGCTGCCGGACTGGGAGCTGCCGACCATGGCTTCGGAAAACAGGGATCCGAAGATCTTTTATCATCAAAAGAGCGGAGCCTATATCATGTCTTTGTATCTTACGGATAACCGCTTCATGATATTAAGGTCGGAAAACCTCAGTGACTGGGAAAAGACTCAGGAGATGAGTTATCCGCCCATGTGGGAGTGTCCTGATCTTTTAGGGCTTTCAGAGGATAAATGGGCCTTTATGAGCGCGGACGGATATTATTACATCGGAAGCTTTGACGGCTTCAGCTTTGTGCCGGAGACCCCGATGCGCTCTCTTTATGCGAACGGGATACCCTATGCCGCCCAGAGCTTTTCGGGAGTCCCGGACAGGATCATCAGCATAGCCTGGCTTCGGACAAAAAACCATGGGGAAAACTGGCACGGAATGATGTCGGTTCCGAGGGAGCTTACCCTCGGAGAGGACGAAGAGGGCTTTTATATCAGGCAGTCCTTTGTACGGGAGGCCGCGCCTTATATAAGGACTGAGGACGACAGGACTGTCATTGAAGACAGATATATCAGAGAAGAGCTTGATGCCGGGGGTTATCAGCTTAAAGCGGAGCAGCTTGAGGGAGATCATGACGGAATTTGAGAAGAGATTAAATACATATTATGACGAGCTGAAATGGCATTATTTCAGCCTCTACGGAGAGGATCAGGGAGCCCTTGATTACTTTTGCGGGATGCTTGAAAAGGCTCATAAGGAGCGCAGCGCCACGCTTAAAAAATGGGACAGGAAAAGGACGGCGGAGCCGGGCTGGTACAAGGACAATAAACGCTTCGGGATGCTTATGTATGCGGACTGCTTTGCGGGCAGCCTGAAGGGGGTAAGGGAGCATCTTCCCTATATCAGGGAGACCGGCATCAACTATCTGCATCTCATGCCGATACTGAAAAGCCCCGAGGGCAGGAGCGACGGAGGGTATGCGGTATCGGATTTCAGAGCGGTGGAGCCTAAGCTTGGTGACATGGAGGATCTGTCCGAGCTTGCAAAGGAGTGTCATGAGGAGGGCATCAGCGTCTGTCTTGATTTCGTGATGAACCATACGAGCGAGGATCATGAGTGGGCGGTAAGGGCCAGACAGGGAGATCCCGAGGCACAGAGCCGTTACTTTTTCTATGATGACTGGAGTATCCCGAACGAATATGAGAAGTATGTGCCACAGGTTTTCCCTACCACAGCGCCGGGAAACTTTACCTGGTGTGAGGAGGCGGGCAAGGTGGTGATGACCACCTTCTATCCCTACCAGTGGGACTTGAACTACAGGAATCCCGTGGTCTTTAATGATATGACTGAGAATATGCTGTATCTGTGCAACCGCGGAGTGGACATAGTGCGTCTCGACGCCACGCCCTACATCTGGAAGACCCTCGGCACGAACTGCCGAAACCTTCCGGAGGTGCATGCACTTGTGCGGATGATGCATATAGCGGCGGATATAGTCTGTCCGGGAACTCTGCTTCTCGGAGAGGTGGTCATGGAGCCCAGGGAGGTCGTCCCGTATTTCGGATCGGTGGAAAAGCCCGAGTGCCATCTGCTCTATAACGTCACCACCATGGCAAGCATCTGGCATACGGTGGCAACGAAGGATGTGAGGCTTCTTGCGGATCAGCTTGACAAGGTTTTCGCACTGCCTAAGGAATATGTATTCCTCAATTACCTGAGGTGCCATGATGATATAGGCTGGGGACTTGATTATAACTTCCTTAAGGCTTTCGGTGTGGAAGAGGTGTCCCATAAAAAGTACCTTAATGATTTCTTCCGGGGATATGTTTTCGGGAGCGAGGCAAGGGGGGAGCTCTATAATGACGATCCGAGACTCGGAGATGCCAGACTCTGCGGTACCACAGCCTCACTCTGCGGTATAGAGGCCGCAGAATATGAGCAGGATGAAGCAAAGCTCGAAAAGGGCATAGCTCTTGATATCATGCTTCATGCCTTTCTCTTCACTCTGTCAGGCATACCGGTGCTGTACAGCGGGGACGAGATAGGGCAGCTCAATGATTACACCTATCACAAGGATCCGCTGAAACGGGATGACAGCAGGTATCTCCACCGCGGCAGCTTCTCCTGGACGGATGCAAAGAAGCGCACCGGGAAAGGAACGAGGGAAGGGAGGATTTTTGCTGCCATAAAGAAGCTGCAGGGGATCCGTGCAGGGTACGATGTCTTTGACAGCGCTGCGGACACCTGGATCATAAACGTATGGAATAATGCCGTCCTTGTGACAGGGAGATATTATAAGGGGGAGAAGCTGATCGCCTTTTATAATTTCAGTCCGGAGCCGCAGACAGTGCATACAGCGGAAAACGAAAGCTTTACCGATCTGCTTTCGGGAAAGGTTCAGTCCGGTCTTCAGGATGTGGAGCTTGAGCCCTACGGCTTCAGGTGGATGATAAGCAAAAGGAACCTTTAAGAGTTCAGGGTAATAAAACCGTCACGCTTTGAGAATGCTTCTGAAAAGGAGCATTCTTTTCAGTACATTGCGGTCGCTCTCCCTGAAATCAAAGGTATATTTGTCATAGGCATTTATTATGACGGTGCCGGAGGGGTGCGGGGTCTCCCTTCTGAACCTGCTCATATAGGATCCGTGCACATGGCCGTGAAGCATATAGGATGGATGGCAGATGTTCAAAAGAGTATTAAAGCAGTCGTATCCCCTGTGGGGAAGGTCATCCATATCGCCGAAGCCCCTGACAGGGGAGTGGGTCACGAAGATATCCACTCCCCTGTTCTTTATTATCTCAGGATACAGCCTCTTTACACGGCGCCGCATCTGCGCCTCGGTGTACATATAGGGGCCGTCATTGTATTTCATGGAGCCGCCGAGACCCATGATCCTCAGACCGCTGCAGATGTATATCCTGCCGTCTATATTCTCACAGCCCTCCGGAGGATGCGTTTCATAGGCGGTATCATGATTGCCCGGCACGTAAAGCACCGGACAGGAGGTCATGGTCACAAGAAACTCCAGATATGCAGCGCTCAGATCGCCGCAGGATATGATAAGCTCCACTCCCTCAAGCTTGTCGGGAGTGTAGTAGTCCCAAAGTGCTTTGGATTCCTCATCTGCGACGGCAAGTATTTTCATAGGATATTTTCGTTCATCCAGTCCATCGAAGCGATCTTTGCGGCTGAAAGCGAGTCAAATACCGAGGAGACTGTATTCTGTCCGACAGGATTTTCCTGAATGATGCCGGACTGGGATCTCAGCTCTCCCGAGAATGGATTCAGATCGCCTGCGATAAGCGCCGCCTTGAAGAAGGAAAGCAGCTTGAGCGTAGGATAGGGAAGCTCCTTTACCCTTATGTCCACGACTCCGGTGGAAAGCCCGAACCAGTAGTTTTTGGCCGTGCGCTCAGCTAAAAGCTTCTGTGTATCCCACTCGCCGTGGAGCACCGAGTGTACGATCTGCATATAGAATCTGCCCCAGTTGAAGAAGGGTGTGCCGATATACGTATCTCTGCCGCCGTCCATGATGTAAAGTCCCGGTCTCTTTGATCCGCTTCCATTAAGGACATAGTCAAAATCGGCATACATACCGACGCCCTCTCCGGCCCATTCGCTGCGATAGTCGTATGTGCCGCTGCTTCCGGCATATTTCATGGATATCCTGCAGTCGGGATCTATGATCGATACTCCGACAGCAAAGGCATTCATGCAGGCCACGCTCAGATTCCCGTAGTTGCGCACGAGATAGCCTATGAGTCTTTTTTCCTTCAAAGCCGGATCCTGCAGCAGCAGATCGGCTGCAAGGATGCCCATGAGGAAGGAGCCCTCGTAGAGTCTGCCGTGGTAGCTCCTTACCGTAGAGCTGGTACCGCCTACGGAGCAGTTGAGGTATTTTATCTCCGGATGCTTCACTGCGGCCTTGACTGTCTCGGACATCATCCGGGGCGACACCGTGAAGATGATCCCTGCCTTATCGGAAGCTGCCTTTTCAAGAGCATCGGCAAGACCATCCTTTCCGCTGCCGCATATATAGCTTGAGGTCGTGACTTCTTTACCTGTCACCTCATCAAGATAAAGCCTTCCGGCTTCATGGCTGTCCGTCCATCTGGAATCCTCCGGCCCGGTTTCGTAAATAAACCCTGCGTGTAAGGGGTTCGATTCCGAGTAGCGGACATCTCTGGAAAAAAGTCTCATGATGCCGCCTGGGCGCTTCTGATCCTTGTCGGCAGAGCTTCTGTCAAAGAACAGGATATCCTCGATATCACCGCTTCCGAGGAGCTCATTATGGGCCTGCTTCATATTCCTTACTATCTGCTCATCCGTATCGGAAAGCAGGCTCTTCATGGAAAAGATGGATATGTAGATAAGGAATATATCAGACATTGTAAAGCTGTCATCTGTCTTCAGCACGTTACGGCACTTCTTGGCAAAGGCGGTGAAGGCTGCATCGAGATCCTTCCTCAGATCCTCAGGCCATTCATGCTCCAGATCCTGCCCCAGGAACTCTGCAAGCTTTTTGTAGTCGCCGGGCTCGTTAAAGACAATATAGATATTCTTCGCGACCCTGTAGAAATCAAGAAATTCATAGTAGGCCGTCACTTCCTTTGTATCATTTCTTTCAGGTATGATGCGGGTGACATCGGCAAGTATGTAATCGACCTTCTCGTACTTGCATACGGAAACCCTTTTATTTCCCTCCTGCACGTAGAAATTGTGCATGTATTCATATACCTTTATGGCATCTCTTATACCCTCCTGCTTGAAGGAATCATAGAGGTTGATCCATTTGACTGCAAACTCGCTGTCTTCTGCCAGAAGAGGCATGAAATTATTGGCGAAGGCATTATTCCTCGCTATTTCCTTATTACCCTTGATACGGCTTAAGGGCAGCTCCACAAGCCCTACCGGAGTCTGTTTGTTTCCGCGCTGTATTTCCTCAAAGGAATCAAGTGTCGGAAGATAGGGCGACACCCCCTGCCTTGCGGCCTTTCTTACAGCCGCCTCCCCAAGTCTCAAAGCTGCCCGGTAATCACTTCTCATTTTGTTCCCTCCTCCTTATCAGTTTACCGAAAATCATTATACGATATGCAGAAATCACTGTCCAACAATATAAACATATCATCATTCCGGGTTTTCTTGCACCGTTTTGTAAATGTGATATACTTTTCCCGGTCTGCTTCGGGCAGGCCGGGAAGAGATCAGATTTATCAAGGAGAGATCAGGATGAAGGATAAGATCAGGGATTTCATGAAGAAGAAGGATATAGAGATTTCACTTAAGCGCTACGGGATAGATGCGCTGGGAGCCATGGCGCAGGGACTTTTCTGCTCGCTGCTTATAGGCACCATAATCAATACCTTAGGGACACAGCTTGGGATAGGATTTCTGACTGAACCGGTGGCTTCGGTGGGAGGCAGTGATTATACGGTGGGAGGTCTGGCTTCTGCCATGAGCGGACCTGCCATGGCAGTGGCCATAGGCTATGCCCTCAAATGTCCTCCTCTGGTATTATTCTCGCTTGTCACGGTGGGCTTTGCTTCCAATGCCCTTGGCGGAGCGGGAGGCCCTCTTGCGGTCCTTTTCATAGCGATAATAGCTTCCGAGGCAGGAAAAGCCATATCAAAGGAAACAAAGATAGACATACTCGTGACGCCTCTTGTGACCATAGGCCTTGGCATAGCGCTCTCTGCCTGGTGGGCTCCGGCGCTCGGGGCTGCAGCAAGTCAGGTGGGAAGGCTCATCATGTGGGCTACGGATCTGCAGCCCTTCCTCATGGGCATACTTGTATCCGTGATAGTAGGTATAGCGCTCACTCTGCCCATCTCGTCAGCAGCTATCTGCGCAGCCCTCAGCCTCACCGGGCTTGCGGGAGGCGCTGCGGTGGCAGGCTGCTCGGCGCAGATGATAGGCTTTGCCGTGATGTCCTTTAAGGAGAATAAGTGGGGCGGACTGATCTCACAGGGAATAGGCACATCGATGCTGCAGATGGGAAATATCGTGAAGAATCCCAGGATATGGATAGCACCGATACTTACCTCGGCCATAACCGGGCCTTTGGCGACCTGCTTGTTCAGGCTGCAGATGAACGGCACCCCGGTGTCCTCCGGCATGGGTACCTGCGGCTTCGTGGGGCAGATAGGAGTGTACACAGGATGGGTGAATGATGTGGCATCCGGTGCGAAGGCCGGGATCACTGCCATGGACTGGACAGGACTCATTCTTATCTCCTTTGTGCTGCCTGCCCTGCTCTGCCCTCTGATCAATATGGGAGTGCGAAGGCTCGGCTGGGTCAAGGACGGGGATATGAAGCTGAAGTGATCAGTATAATATCGGTCCGGAAATCTGCCTGTCTGCCGGACTTTACTAAATCCGCTGCCGGTGGTACTATTAACTATGTATTTCCTACGTGATTTGATCTGTTTATCACGGAATCTATAATAATCTGGGGGATATCAGAAAGGAGAAAAGGGATAATGTCTAAGTTAAAGGTTAGGGTTCAGCTGCTGATCATGGCTCTGGTTCCGCTTGTAGTGCTGGGGGTAGTTCTGCTCGTGATAAGCTACAGGGCGATCATGGATAAGGCGATCGAGGATGCCGATAGTCAGAACCTGCTGATGTGCCGTGAGATCGAGGCGGAGTTTGCCGGGATCCTCGACGAGAACATGGCGGCCATACAGGGAGTGGCAAAGTCTCCCGCAGTAGTGGCCTATCTTGAGGGAAATGAAAACGCACCGTCCGATGAGGTGATGCTTGGATATATCAAATCCGTAGATGATTATTTCGGCGACGGCAATGCCATCGCCATAGCAAATAAGGAAGGCATGCAGCAGGTCCGTACCAAGGGTGACTGCGTGGATGTAGCGGACAGGGAATACTTCCAGAAGGGAATATCGGGAACTCCCTATGTATCCGATCTTATCGTAAGCAAGTCCACAGGCTCAAGGATAACATCCATCATCGTGCCGGTCACAGGCGATGACGGCACCATCATCGGTACCGTGCAGAGGAACTATAATCTTGAAGCCTTCCATGAGTTCCTTGCAGAAAAAGGCTACGAAGCTTTCATAGCGGACAGGGACGGAGATCTGGTAGCGCATGCCGAGTA
Source organism: uncultured Lachnospiraceae bacterium (assembly GCA_902782655.1). Classification (GTDB taxonomy): domain Bacteria; phylum Bacillota; class Clostridia; order Lachnospirales; family Lachnospiraceae; genus NK4A144. The sequence continues at coordinate 114 of CACZNY010000036.1, read as the reverse complement.
TTCGATAGATGCTGACAGTGAGCAGAATTTTGCCTCATCGACCTTCATGACCCAGGGCAAGCAGGAGGGAACCTATGAAGCGGATACCGGCAGAGGCTATGTAGGCATGATGGC
>CACZNY010000035.1 GCA_902782655.1 uncultured Lachnospiraceae bacterium | reverse complement strand
GAGGTCGAGGGCGTGGATGAGATAGTAAAGAGATTCCAGGTGGGAGCCATGTCCTACGGGTCGCTTTCAAAGGAGGCACATGAGACCATAGCTGAGGCCATGAATACCCTCGGGGGAAAGTCAAATACCGGTGAGGGAGGAGAGGACAGCGCGCGCTTCGGGACGGTCAGAAATTCCGCCGTGAAGCAGGTGGCGTCCGGAAGATTCGGTGTGACAGGCGCCTATCTTAATTCCGCCAGCGAGATACAGATAAAGATGGCACAGGGGGCAAAGCCCGGGGAGGGAGGGCATCTTCCGGGAAGGAAGGTATATCCCTGGATAGCAAGGATCAGATGCTCCACCCCGGGAGTTTCCCTTATCTCGCCTCCTCCTCATCATGATATTTACTCTATAGAGGATCTGGCAGAGCTTATATATGACCTTAAGAATGCGAACAGGAAGGCGAGGATCTCCGTAAAACTCGTTTCCGAGTCGGGAGTGGGGACCATAGCATCAGGCGTCGCGAAGGCGGGAGCCGGCCTCATCCTTATCTCGGGCTATGACGGAGGCACAGGGGCAGCGCCTTTTTCATCAGTACACAGCGCCGGCCTCCCATGGGAGCTCGGGGTAGCGGAGGCGCACCACAGCCTCATAGAGAACGGTCTGAGGGACAGGGTAGTGCTTGAGACTGACGGCAAGCTTATGTCCGGACGGGATGTGGCAATAGCGGCTCTGCTCGGAGCGGAGGAATTCGGATTCGCTACGGCGCCGCTCGTCTGTCTCGGATGCATGATGATGAGGGTGTGCTCAAAGGATACGTGTCCTGTGGGTATAGCGACCCAGAATGAAAAGCTGAGGAAGAGGTTTACGGGAAAGCCCGAATACATCATAAACTTTATGCGTTTTATTGCCCAGGAGCTTCGGGAGATCATGGCTTCCTTAGGCTTCAGGACGATAAATGACATGGTAGGGCGCACGGACTGCCTTAAGGTGAGAAAGCAGGCTAAAGGGATTTATTCGGGACTTGTGGATCTGTCCTATATCCTGGACTCTGAATCCGCAAAGGCTCCCGTGCGGCATTTCGATCCTGAAAGAGCCTTTGATTTCCATACCGAGAGAACACCGGATGAAAGGGTGCTGCTTCCCCTGCTTGACGGTAATGACAAAGCCGTGAAGCTTGACGTATCAAGTACGGACAGAGCCTTCGGAACCATCTTTGGATCAGAGGTCACGGCAAGATACGGTCAGGATAAGCTAGATGAGGATACCTATATCATAGAAGCCCGCGGCGGCGGCGGGCAGTCCTTCGGGGCATTTATTCCCAAAGGGGTGACCATACGTCTTGAGGGTGATGCCAACGACGGATTCGGCAAAGGCCTTTCCGGAGGAAAACTTATAGTGATTCCTCCTAAAGAATCAATATTCAATGCTTCCGAAAATATCATCATAGGAAACGTTGCTCTCTATGGAGCTACCTCCGGAAAGGCTTATATCTGCGGAGTGGCAGGAGAGAGATTCTGCGTGAGAAATTCGGGAGCCGTGGCGGTATGCGAGGGTGTGGGCGACCATGGACTTGAATACATGACAGGAGGAAGAGCCGTGATACTCGGAGCCACAGGCAAGAATTTTGCCGCAGGCATGAGCGGAGGGATAGCCTATGTGCTCGATTCCGATCATATGCTCTACAGAAGGATCAATAAGGATATGGTCAATATGGAGGAGCTTAAGGACAAGTATGACATAGAGGAGCTTAAGGAGATCCTTAAGGATTATAAAAAAGAGACAGGCTCTGAGCTTGCGGGAAAGCTCCTTGATGACTTCGGCTCCTTTATTCCCGATTTCAAAAAGATCATACCGAGGGATTATCAGAAGATGATATCTGCCATAGGACGGTTCGAGGAGCAGGGCCTTTCGAGGGAGAACGCAGAGCTTGAAGCGTTCGAGGAAACAGCTTCGGTTTAAGGAGCCGGATACCTTAAGCGGCCGTATATTGGTCGTTTAACCGCAGGGCCGGCTTCGCGCCGCGGTATCGGCTGCGTACGGTCTGAGTCAGATAATAATGAGCCATTATTAGAGGAGGATGGAATGGGCAAGGCAACAGGTTTTCTGGAATATGAAAGACGGAATAATGACGATATCCCGGTGACGGAGAGGATAAAGAGCTTTAAGGAGTTTCACAGATATCTGTCCGATGAAAAAAGAAGGGAGCAGGGGGCAAGATGCATGGACTGCGGAGTGCCCTTCTGCCAGTCGGCAATGAGGCTTAAAGGCATGGTGACAGGCTGCCCTTTACACAATCTGATCCCTGAATGGAATGATGCCCTGTATCACGGGCACACGGAGCATGCGCTGGCAAGGCTTCTAAAAACCAGTAATTTCCCGGAGTTTACGGGAAGAGTCTGCCCTGCGCTCTGCGAGAAGGCCTGTATAAACGGAGAGCACGGTGATCCCGTGACCATCCATGACAATGAGCTCTATATCATAGAGACGGCTTATGAAAAGGGCTTTATAAGACCCAGGATACCTGCTTTAAGGAGCGGGAAAAGGATAGCTGTAGTAGGCTCAGGGCCTGCGGGTCTTGCTGCCGCGGATGAGCTTAATCAGAGAGGACATCTGGTCACGGTGTATGAAAGGGATGACAGGCCGGGAGGTCTTTTGATGTACGGGATACCGAATATGAAGCTTGATAAATCCGTGATCGAGCGCAGGATAAAGCTGATGCAGGAGGAGGGAGTGGAGTTTATCTGCGGCAGGGATATTGGCCGGAATACCCCGGCAGGAGAGCTGCTTGATAAATATGATGCGCTTATCTTGGCCTGCGGAGCGAAGCAGGCCAGAGCTCTTAAGGGTGCCGATCCTGAGAAGATAAAGGGTATATATTATGCCGTTGACTTCCTGAAGAGTACGACCAGATCCCTGCTTGACAGGGAGGATATGATAGCCGAAAGAAGTGTGGAGGACTTCATGAAGGGGAAGGATTTCATATCCGCGAGGGGGAAGAATGTGGTCGTCGTAGGAGGAGGAGACACCGGAAATGACTGCATAGGCACTGTCATAAGGCACGGCTGCAAAAGCGTCACAGCCCTTGAGATGATGCCGAAGCCTCCTCTGTCAAGGACGGAGGACAATCCCTGGCCTGAATGGCCTAAGGTATTAAAGACTGATTACGGCCATGAGGAAGCGGCAGAGCTTTTCGGCCATGACCCGAGGATATATGAGACCACGGTTAAGGATTTCATAACGGATAAAAAGGGAAATCTGAAAAAGATCATTATCTCCAAAGCGGCCTTTGAGGGACGTCAGATGAAGCTCGTCGAGGGCAGTGAAAAGGAGCTGCCCTGCGATCTCCTGCTCATAGCGGCAGGCTTCACGGGGTGCGAAAGCTATACGGCGGAGGCCTTCGGACTCGAGCTTACCGGGCGTAATGTGATAAGGACCGTCGATGATTGCCATCTTGCCCTGAAGGATCGTATATTTATAGCAGGAGATATGAGAAGAGGCCAGTCGCTTGTAGTATGGGCCATAGCCGAGGGACGGTCCTGTGCCGCCGAGGTCGATGGATATCTGATGGGCTATTC
>CACZNY010000034.1 GCA_902782655.1 uncultured Lachnospiraceae bacterium | reverse complement strand
GTAGCGTTCATGCTTCCGGTGCGGTAGCCCTTCATGTCAAGCGTCACAAAAAGAAAGCCCAGCTTTTTGAATTCTTCATAAACCTCTGACCGGACGTCCTCCGAAGCAAGACGGGGAATGTCTGCAGGCGAAACCTCGATCCTCGCGATATTTCCGTGCATCCTTACCCTCTCTTCAAGGAAACCGAGCCCGATAAGAAACTGCTCGGCACGGTCGATCATCTGCAGCTTCTTCTCCGTGATCTCCTCGCCGTAGACAAATCTGGAGGCAAGGCAGGCATAGGCCGGCTTGCTCCAGGTCGGAAGTCCCATAGCCTTTGATAAGCTTCGGATATCCGCTTTATAAAGCCCTGCTTCTCTTAAAGGGCTTTTTACCGAAAGCTCCTCAACAGCCTTAAGCCCCGGCCGGTAATCCCCGAGATCATCCATATTGGAGCCCTCCGCCGCATATTCGATACCGTTTTCTTTTGCTATCCTTTTGATCTCAGTAAATATCCCGTGCTTGCAGAAATAGCACCTGTCAGGACCGTTCTTCCGATAGCCCTCCTCCTTGAGAGGATCCACCCTGCATATGATATGCCTGATACCCCTTTCATGGCAGAATGCCTTTGCCTCTTCAAGCTCCCGCTCCGGGACGGAAGCATCCGCTGCTGTCACGGCAATGACCCGGTCCCCAAGCTCCTCTTTTGCTACGGATAGCAGGAAGGAAGAATCCACTCCTCCCGAAAAGCCCACTGCAAGGCTTCCAAGATCCGATAATACTTCCCTCAGTCTGTCCAGCTTATTTTTCTGTTCTCCGGTAAGCTCCCGGTCTTCACTTAAGTTCATGCCCTTATTCCTCTGGCAAGATCATTTACTACCTCCCCCGCCATGATGAGACCGGCTGTAGACGGCACAAAGGCCGCAGAGCCCGGGATGGCTCTCCTTCCCGTGCTTTTTCCGGATCTTTCCGGCGTAGCTTCGCTCTGCTCCGCGCTTACATCCATGTCCTCCGGGGGGCTTATGGGCTTTTCCTTTGAGTATACGACCTTAAGAGAGTCTATCCCTCTCTTCCTGCACTCATGCCGCATCACCTTTGCCAGCGGACAGACGGAGGTCTCGTAAATATCTGCCACCTCAAACAAGGCGGCATTCAGTTTATTTCCCGCTCCCATGGAGGATATGACAGGCACCCCTGCTTCCTTTGCCTTTACTATGATCGCAAGCTTTCCGGTAACCGTGTCGATCGCATCCACGACATAGTCATATTCGTGAAAATCAAATAGCTCCTGTGTATCCGGCAGAAAGAAGGTTTTATACGTCCTTACCCTGCAGTCCGGATTTATATCATGTATCCTTTCTTCTGCCACATCCACCTTATATCTGCCTACCGTTTTCCTCGTGGCGATTATCTGTCGGTTGATATTTGTAAGGCAGACCCTGTCATCATCTATAAGATCCAGCGCTCCTATCCCGCTTCTTGCAAGAGCCTCGACCACGTAGCCGCCCACTCCTCCTATCCCGAAGACCGCGACACGGGAGGCTGCAAACCTTTCCATCGTTTCGGCTCCGTATAAAAGCTGCGTCCTTGAAAACTGATTCAGCAATAGCCCATCCCCCCGATGCCAGTCATCAGCTTTTCTTAAAGTTCTATAAGCTCGATGGACTGAAGCTCTTCGTTGTAAAATTCCGCGTTTTCATCAAAATAGTCGATGGGGCACCGGTAACCGAAATAGAAGGTATAGCGGTCCGTGAGCACAACGACCCCTACCGCCTGCTTCGTATCCTCATTGGCTCCGCTCTCATATGAGATCTTATAGACCGGATAGGAAAGCTTTGATGCAAGCTCCTTATCCTCTACGGTCTCCTTTATGACAGCATCATTGTCAACCTGCGCGCAGACAAGGTTTTCAGCATAGGCATCCATAGCCTGTCCGTCGCGCTGTGAGTTCGGATAGCACATGTTGGTCATTATCGTGAGCCCGTCCTCTGTCGTATCCTCATAAAAATAGGTTCCGTCCGGATTGTCTTCTCTCCTGATGTTCGTCATCCCCGTATATCCGGGTGCCGCTATGGCGAGATTGTTTTTCCCGCTGCCGCCTGCGTCCTCTCCTGCATCAGCGCCTTCATCCGGCTTAGCTTCAGCTTCAGCATTTGTTTCTGAAGCTGTATCCGCCTGCGCCTCAGTGCCGGAGGCCGCGCTCTGCTCTTCACCGACGACCGCTCCCGCATTTTCTTTTCCTTCGGAAGCTCCGCATGCGCATAGCATTGCTCCCGCAAAAGCTCCGATAAGTACCGCAATGATTGTTTTTTTCATGATCTCCTCCT
>CACZNY010000033.1 GCA_902782655.1 uncultured Lachnospiraceae bacterium | reverse complement strand
CTGGATCATATAATAGACAACAGGGCGCTTGAAAAAGCACTGGGGCGTGAGTTTTTTGCAGTATCCGTCACCGACGAGATAGTTTTTGACGTGGACGTGGCAAGCCTTACGGAGAATACCCTCCGTGACAGGTTCATAAAGAGAGTCAGCGAGGGCAACGAATCGCTGGAGCTTAAAAAAGACATAATAAGAGCGGGGATCACAGCCATATCGGGAGGAGATGTATTTTGAGGATAGTAAGTATCCATATAGATGGATTCGGAAATCTGAAAAATGCAGATTATGTTTTCTCACAGGGGATGAATATAAAGGAGATCGGAACGGTCTGGGACAGATCGGCGGTTTCCGAATTCATCGTCGCCATGATATTCGGACTTGAGGGACAGAAGCAGATCAGGCAGCAGTATGTCCCGAGAGACGGATCGGCCTTCGGCGGCTCCATGACTGTTTCCGCGGAAGGCAGGGATTACCGCATAACAAGATCCTTCGGAGCGTCAGATCCCTCCATGGACACCCTGCGCTTCGTATCGGATGCCGACGGAGCGCCCATGGGCTTCAACCCTGAGTATCTTCTTGGAGTGACCAGGGATCAGTATGTGAGGAATGCAACCATAATTGACGGCACCACCTATGATGATTACTCCCTGCATGACAGGAATCTCCTGATGTCCCTCATCAATGCCGAGGAGGAGAGGTCTCTTTCAAAAAGGAGCATAGAGACCCTGCAGCAGGCGGAGACGAGGCTTACCAGAGGAGGCTCCAGAGTCACCGAGGAGGCCAGGTATAAGGAGGAGCAGAAGCAGTACGAGCTTCAGGAGGAGCTTAAGGCCTGTAAACAGAAGAGCGAGGCGGTCAAGGTCCTCAGAGAGCAGGAGGCCGAGGCAATAAAGACCATGAATGAAAAGAAGGCCGTCATGGATGAAGCCGAGGATAAGGTCAGCATTGCCCAGAACAGCAGGAAGCAGAATACCCAGCATGTCCTGAGCCTTGCCCTGGCTCTCATCTGCCTCATAGGCGGACTGGGCTTCGTGCTTGCGGGAGTGGTCTTCCGTTTCGAGCTCCCGGGTGCGGTGAACGGCTCATTTGATACTATATATGACGGTTTTCTGCTGCTGCTCTTTGCTCTGGTGGTCTTCTACTTCAGGAGGACATGGAGGCGCAGACAGGAAAAGAAGATCGACGGGCTCAGAGCCGCTGCCGATGAGCGCCGGCAGGAGTATGAAGCGGTGCTTGCAGTGGTCAATGACATTGACGAGCATATAAAGGAGGCATCCGTTGACGCCGACCGTGTGGGAGAGGCCTCCGATGCACTGGAGAATTTCAAAAAGAGGGTAGAGATAGAGAGAAGACAGCTCAGTGTTTTGAGGGGAGCGAAGAAATATATCCTTGCAGCCACAGAGGAGGTCGGACATGAGTCATCCAGGATACAGGCGGCTTTTTCAAGGGAAGCGCCCATGCTCATCATAATGGATGTGTTTTCGGATCACGCTCTTGCCAGAGACGTTTTCGGAAGGACTGCGGACAGGTTTCAGGTGATATTCCTGACCTGATGCCTTAAGGGGGCAGCCCGATGCCCCGGGTGGCCGTATTCCGGCCGCCTGCCCTGAAGGATAGTAATGCGCCGCGGGATCGGCGAAAAAGTATTAACAGGCAGTTTACAGATGGGAAAGAGGTAGAAATGAGTATCAGATTTGTAGCGGACAGCTGCTGTGAGTTTCCGGAGGAATTCAGCAGGGAGTTTAAGTGTCAGAATGTACCGCTCATTCTTACGGTTGACGACAGGGAGGTGGTTGATGATGAGACCTTCGACCAGAAGAGCTTTCTGAAGCTGCTTGCGGGATGCAGGGGGGTGCCGAGATCGGCCTGTCCTTCTCCTGAGAGCTATCTTAAGGCATATGAAGGCGGCGGAAGCGATGAAGAGGAATGGGTATTCGTGGTCACTCTTTCAAGCTCGCTTTCAGGCTCCTATAACTCTGCGGTACTTGCAAAGGAGCTTTATGAGGATGAGCATAAGAACGACGGAGTGAAGCGCCGCATCCATGTTTTTGATTCGAAAACGGCATCCGGAGGAGAGGCTCAGGCGGCTCTTAAGGCGGCGGAGCTTTTCAAAAAAGGATGTACCTTTGACGAAATCGTAGAAAAGTGCGAAGATTATATCTCCAATCTGAACACGTATTTTGTGCTTGAGTCCCTTGAGGTTTTCAGAAAGAACGGAAGACTTTCCAATACAAAGGCCTTTGCGGCGAACGTGCTGAATCTCAAGCCTGTATGCAAGGGAGTGAACGGGGTGATAGAGCCGGCATCCATACAGAGGGGGATAAAGAATGCCCTGAAGAAGATGGTGGAGATATCACTTGAGGGGATAAAGGATACGAAGGAGAGGATACTCATAATCAATCATTGCAACTGCTATGAGAGAGCCTCGGCTGTGCTGGCCGACTTCATCTCAAGGGCGGAGTTTAAGGCTGCAATGATACTTGATACAGCCGGAGTAAGCACTTTATATGCTTCTGACGGTGGTATAATAATATCATTCTGATCTCTGGGGAAATGCTGATCTGATCAGAATTTCCTTAGACCCTCCGGGAGATCGCGCAAATCCGCAAAGGAAATCCTAAGCCTCGCGGCGCGGATTCTGCGAGAGAAACGCTTTGATCAGCGTTTTCCCAAGGTGAGTCAAATAAATAGTTTTTATATGAGGAGGAGTCTGATGGCTAAAAAAGAAAAGGTAATACTGGCGTATTCAGGAGGACTTGATACTACTGTTATCATCCCCTGGCTCAAGGAGAATTATGACTACGAGGTCATATGCTGCTGCGTGGACTGCGGACAGGGCAATGAGCTCGACGGTCTGGAGGAAAGGGCGAAGGCATCGGGAGCTGCAAAGCTCTATATCGAGGACGTGACCGATGAGATGTGCGATGATGTCATAGTTCCCTGTGTACAGTCTCATGCAGTATATGAGAATAAATATCTGCTGGGTACCTCGATAGCCAGACCCATCATAGCAAAGAGGCTGGTGGAGGTGGCAAGGAAGGAGCGCGCGACCGCGATCTGCCACGGAGCTACCGGCAAGGGAAATGACCAGATAAGATTCGAGCTTGGCATAAAGGCGCTGGCGCCCGATCTTAAGATAATAGCGGCATGGAGAGATCCCAAATGGACGATGCAGTCCAGGGAAGAGGAGCTTATGTACGCTAAGGAGCACGGCATCACCCTTCCTTTCTCCGCATCTGATTCATACAGCAGGGACAGGAATATATGGCATATCAGCCACGAGGGCCTGGAGCTTGAGGATCCTGCCCTGGAGCCTGATTACAACAGGCTTCTGGTGCTTGGCGTCACACCTGAAAAGGCTCCCGCCAAGGGCGAATACGTGACGATGAAATTTGAAAAGGGTGTACCGGTAGCGGTGAACGGCCAGAGGATGAAGGTTTCCGATATCATCAGGACACTTAATGTGCTTGGAGGAAAGCACGGCATCGGCATCATCGACATAGTGGAGAACAGGGTAGTAGGAATGAAGAGCCGCGGAGTATACGAGACTCCCGGCGGAACCATCCTCTATGCGGCTCATGAGCAGCTTGAGGAGCTGATCCTGGATCGTGAGACCTTAAGGGTCAAGAGGAAGATAGGGGAAGAGCTGGCGCAGACCATATATGAGGGCAAGTGGTTCACACCTCTGGCGGATGCGCTTGTAGCCTTCATTACCTCTACTCAGGAGTACGTCACCGGAGAAGTGAGGTTCAGACTCTACAAGGGCAATATAATAAAGGCAGGCGAGACCTCGCCTTATTCGATATACAGTGAGGAGATAGCAAGCTTTACCACGGGTGAGCTATATGACCATAAGGATGCCTCAGGCTTCATAACTCTCTTCGGCCTGTCCACCTGGGTAAGAGCAATGAAGCTTCAGCAGAAAGCCGGAAGGGCTCATCGTAAATCGCCTACGGCAGCCACTTCGGCGAAGATAGCCGCAGGGGAGACTGCAAGAGGAGCGAAGAAAGCGGCAAAGAAGACTGCCGCCAAGACAAAGACCGTCGCCAGGGAGACTGCTTCAAAGACAAAGAAAGCAGCAAAGGAGAAGGCCGGAAAGGCGAAGGAAGCCGCAAAGAGGACTGCCACCAAGGCAAAGAGCACTGCAAAGAAGACGGCTTCGAAGGCAAAGAGCACAGCGAAAAAGACCGCCGATAAGGCAAAGGGAATGGTAAAGAGAAAGAAGTAGGCAATGGCTGTAGTTATCGCGGTGCTGGATGATGATCCCGCGGCCCGGAAGCAGGCTGAGAGGCTGCTTTCGAGGGAGAAGGACGAGCGCCTTAAAAAAGGAGAGGTAATATATTATGATTCATACGGGAGCGAGGAGGCTTTGCTCCCGTATTTCATGAAGTATGATCTTTTCCTCATAGATGTGACATCCGCCGCCAGGGATGGAATGATGGTGGCTGTGGATCTTCTCAAAAAAAATCCGGAGGGCAGGATCGTCCTTTGCTATGATAAAATAGATTACCGCGCGAAATACGGTGACGAGGAAGGGATATCCTTCCTGCCCAAGCCCTTATGGCAGAAGGATTTTGCAGGACTCATTGACGGGGTGATCGCCGGGCATTCTTCAAGGAAGCCGCGGATAGAGCTTCGCGGGGATAAGGATACCCTCTATGTGACAGATGATGAGCTTCTTTATGCCGTTCCGATGAAATATTATGTGGCTGTGGCTCTTTCAGGTGACAGATCCTTTCATGCGATGACTGATATGGCTTCTTTTTACAGTCACCTTGATCCTGAGGAATTCATGGTCATTTCGGGCAACAGAGTCTTAAACATGGGTAAGGTGGTATCCTGCAGCGGCAGAAGCTTTAAGATGTCGGACGGAGCGGTGATAAGGTTCGGATTCCTTGAAAAAAAGGCTATAATAAAACGATACGCTGAATATGCGGAGAGGAAGAAAAAATGATACGGGTTGGTATAATAGGTTCAACGGGATATGCGGGAGCTGAGATAGCAAGGCTTCTTACAGGACATAAGGAGGTGGAGATCAAATACCTCGTGTCAAGAAGCTATGCAGGACAGGCCTATCAGGATATATTCGGGAACCTGTTTGAGATAATTAATAAGGACTGCACGGATGTGAGCCTTAAGGATATGGCGGGAGAGGTGGATGTGATATTCACGGCGACACCGCAGGGATATCTTCAGGGAGAGCTTAAGGCGGATATCCTTGATAAGTGCAGGATAATAGATATGTCTGCCGATTACAGGATAAAGGACGTGGAAACATATGAGAAGTGGTACGGTATAAAGCATAACTCTCCGGAGCTTTTGCAGGAGGCTGTATACGGTCTTACGGAGATAAACAGGGAGGCGATAAAGGATACCAGGCTCCTTGCGAATCCGGGATGCTTTACCACCTGCTCGATCCTTACTGCCTATCCTCTTATGAAGGAGCATGTCATAGAAAAGGACAGTCTGGTGATAAACGCGCTTTCGGGTGTGTCCGGGGCCGGAAGGGGAGCCAAGGTGGCAAACCTCTTCTGCGAGGTCAATGAGACAGCCAAGGCTTACGGGGTCACTACACACAGGCACACGCCGGAGATAGAGGAGCAGCTTTCCTATGCATACGGGGACAGCGTCACGCTTCAGTTCACCCCGCATCTCGTGCCCATGCACAGAGGCATACTTGCCACGGAAACGGCGAGGCTTAAAGGAAAATACAAGTACGAAGATATAAAAGAAATATTTGATAAATATTATGGTGATGAAAAATTCGTTAGAGTCCTGAAAAAGGATGTCTGTCCCGAGACCAGATATACCGAGGGAAGCAATTATGTGGATGTCAATTTCAGGATAGATGACCGTACAGGTAATATCATACTGATGGGAGCTCTGGATAATCTCGAGAAGGGAGCGGCATCCCAGGCGGTCCAGAATTTCAACGTGATGTTCGGCTTTTCGGAGGAGGAGGGTATCAATATGATACCCATGATACCCTGATGGAAATAAGAGAGATGCGGATATCTGATTATGATGCCGTGGCTGCCCTGTGGCACACGATCAGCGGATTTGCCATCAGAAGCCTTGATGACTCAAGAGAGGGAGTAGAGAAATTCCTGTCAAGGAACCCCGGTCTTTCCACTGTGGCGGAGGAGGATGGCAGGGTAGTGGGAGCGATCCTTTGCGGCCATGACGGGAGGCGTGCCACGCTCTACCATGTATGCGTGGAGGAGCCCTGCAGAAAAAGAGGCATAGGCAAGGCAATGGTCGTCCGCTGTATGCAGGCTCTGCAGGCTGAAGGGATAAACAAGGTGGCTCTTATAGCCTTTACCCATAATGATGTAGGTAATGCATTTTGGAAAGAAATAGGGTGGACAGAGAGGCAGGATTTGAATTATTATGATTTTACACTCAATACTGATAATATTGTAAGGTTTAATAAATAACGGAGAGGAGACGGAAAATGGAAGTTCAGACATGTAGCAGGTGCAGGAAGTTTTTTAATTACATCGGAGGGGAGAGGATCTGTCCGGCATGTAAGGAGGAGGTAGAAAAGGAATTCCAGAAGGTGAAGGAGTATATCCGGGACAATAGGGGAGCAAGCGTGCTCGAGGTCGCAAGGGAATGTGAGGTTTCCGAGAAGCAGATAAGGGAATGGGTCAGGGAGGAGAGGCTTGAGCTTTCTTCCAGAGACGGCGAATTTGTCTGTGAGAAGTGCGGCGCCTCCATTACCAGCGGAAGATTCTGCGATAAGTGCAAGAATGAGATGGTTGATTCCCTTAATTCTGCCATTAAAAAGGAGGCACCTAAGCCTGAGGCGCCCAAGAAGCTGCGTGACGGCAATAAGATGAGGTTCCTTAAGTAAGTGAAGGCTGATATCAGGGTCATTGACGGCGGAGTGACCGCTGCGAAGGGATACAGGGCGGCAGGCTGCAAGGCGGGAGTCAAGTATCCTGACAGGCTGGACATGGCTATGGTCTTTTCCGAAAAGCCCTGCGTCGCGGCGGGTACCTTTACGCAGAATATAGTGAAGGCTGCTCCTGTCATATGGGACAGGAGGATAGTGAGGGAAGGAACAGGACCGGTCCGTGCCATAGTCGTCAATACAGGCATCGCAAATGCGGGCACCGGTGAGGAAGGGCTGAATAACTGCCTTAAGACGGCAGAGAAGGCTGCTTCGGTCCTTGGTATAGATAAGGACGAGGTTCTTACAGGCTCTACCGGGGTGATAGGCCCGCAGCTCAATATGGAGGCCGTGCTTTCAGGAGTGGATAAGCTGGCGGCAGGACTTAAAGATACAAGGGAAGCCGCTCATGAGGCTTCGCTTGCGATAATGACCACGGATACCCATCCGAAGGAATGCGCGGTGCAGTTTGAGGCCGACGGCAAAACGGTGACCCTTGGCGGCATGACAAAGGGCTCAGGCATGATACATCCCAATATGGGGACAATGCTCTGTTACATTACCACAGACCTTGCCGTCACAAAGGAGCTGCTGCAGAAAGCCCTGTCGGAGGTGGTCACGGATACCTTTAACATGATATCCGTGGACGGAGATACCTCTACCAATGATACGGTGATACTTATGGCAAACGGCGAGGCCGGGAATAAGGAGATCACTGAGGAGGATGAGGCCTGGCTTTTATTCAGGGAAGCGCTTTTTCATGTGATGAGGGATCTTGCAAGGCAGATGGCCGGAGACGGAGAGGGCGCCACGAAGCTTCTTACCTGCAGGGTGATCAACGCAGCGGATAAGGAGAAGGCCAGGATACTTTCAAAGGCGGTCATCACATCAAGCCTTACCAAGGCTGCGATGTACGGCAATGATGCAAACTGGGGAAGGATCCTTTGCGCCATGGGGTATTCCGGAGCGCAGTTTGATCCGGATAAGCTTGATATCTTCTTTGATGCAGAGGGCTTCAGCCGCATCCATGTCTTCCATGACGGAGCAGGGCTTGCCTTTTCCGAGGAGGAGGCCACGGAGCTTTTGAAGCAGAAGGAGGTCGTGATCACTGCCGATATGAAGGAGGGTGATCTAAGCGCCACAGCCTGGGGATGCGACCTGACCCATGAGTATGTGAATATAAACGCAGATTACAGAAGCTGAGATTATGGATTTTTTTCAGGCACCCGCGGATATTATTTCCGCGGGTGCTTTTCTTATGCTGTATGAATGTCAGAAGGCAATCTGCCTCTCCTGCGCGGGCGCACGTTTGACGGTCATCGCTTCGCCTGCAGGGCTTCCCTTTCCCTGCTTTGCCGAATAATTTATTCTGACCCCGTTTTTTTAAATTCCTGCGACGTATATATAGATATGAGCGAAGGGGCTTCCGATGATGCGGGGAAGTCTTAAGGAGAAGGATATGTACGACAGGAAGGAATGCATTATACAATGCCTTATAACGGGATTTCTGACAATGGCTCTGGTCATTGGTTCGATAATCCTTATAGCATATACGGACATTTCGGCCGCAACGACTGAGGTTGCAGGCCATGATACGGTGTTGACCGTCATCACGAAGGATACGGGCGCCAGAACAGCGGAGCTTGAGGATCAGTCAATACAGGATATTTCCCTGCCGCAGGTTTGAGAAGACGTAACAGAGCTTATATAGCGGCATAGCAGCGGCTGTCACTTTATAATAAGGTGGCGGTCGTTTTACTATGAAATCTTAGCGAGGTTTTTCACGAGCTTAGTGTATTACCGTTTACTTTTTACTCCACCTGTTAACACAATGGGAAAACCGTGGTAAAATACGTGAGGTTAAAAACGTAGTCTTACTGAAGGTGATGAAAATGAATGATGAAGAGATGAAGGAGATACAGGCAAAGGCCTCAGTGCTTATCGAGGCTCTGCCATATATCAGGGAGTTTAACAGGAAGATAATAGTAATAAAATACGGCGGCTCTGCCATGACCGATGAGGTCATCAAGGAGAGCGTCATAAAGGATGTGACGCTTCTTAAGCTGGTAGGCTTCAAGCCTGTCATAGTCCACGGCGGAGGCAAGGAGATAAGCCGCTGGATAGAGAAGGTCGGCATGGAGCCCAGATTCGTGAACGGGCTCAGGGTCACCGATAAGGATACCATGGAGATCGCCGAAATGGTGCTCAATAAGGTCAATAAGGATCTGGTCACGATGATAGAGAGCCTGGAGATAAAGGGCTGCGGCATATCCGGCAAGGACGGCGGGCTTCTCAAGGTAAGGAAGAGGATGCCTGACGGGGAGGATATTGGCTATGTAGGCGAGATCACAGCGGTCGATACGACTATCATAGATGATCTTCTGGAGGATGATTTCCTTCCGGTGGTGGCTCCCGTAGGGATGGACGAGGATTACAATACCTACAATATAAACGCGGACGATGCGGCCTGCGCTGTAGCAAAGGCGCTTAAGGCCGAAAAGCTTGCCTTCCTCACGGATATCAAGGGGATATACAAGGATATCAACGATCCCTCTTCCTTTATCTCGAGGATGAACATAACCGAGGCCAGGGCTCTTCTGGAGTCGGGATATATCGGAGGCGGCATGCTGCCAAAGCTTAATAACTGCATAGATGCCGTAGTCGGAGGGGTGAGCAACGTCACTATCCTTGACGGACGGGTGCTCCACTGCCTGCTACTGGAGATATTTACCGATAAGGGTATCGGAAGCGCGATCTACAAATAGCGGCATCAGGCGATACGGATACCGGATTAAGTGAGGTGAAAAATGACTGATTATATGAAGCTCGGAGACGAGTACATACTGCATACCTACAACAGATACCCCATAGTGCTTGAGAGGGGAGAGGGCGTAAGGCTCTATGACGATAAGGGAAAGGAATATCTTGATTTTGCTGCAGGCATAGCGGTCTATGCGCTGGGATACGGCAATAAGGACTTTAATGATGCCCTTAAGGCGCAGATAGACAAGGTGATGCACACCTCAAACCTTTATTACAATGAGCCTGCCTGCCTTGCGGCAAAGGAGGTCTGTGAGGCTTCCAAAATGGACAGGGTCTTTTTTACGAACTCAGGGACCGAAGCCATAGAGGGTGCTATAAAGACTGCGAGAAAATACGCCTATCTGAAGGACGGGAGCACGGATCATAATATCATAGCCATGGAGCACAGCTTCCACGGAAGATCTATGGGAGCACTCTCGGTTACGGGAAATGCGCATTACAGGGAGGCCTTTGAGCCGGGCATAGGCAATGTGAGGTTTGCTTCCTTCAATGATCTTAAGTCGGTCAGGGAGCTTGCTGACAGGAAGACCTGCGCGGTCATAATGGAGACCGTACAGGGCGAGGGGGGGATATATCCCTCGGATGAGACATTTATCAGGGGGGTAAGGGAGCTCTGCGACGATATGGGCATTCTCCTCATCCTGGATGAGATACAGTGCGGCATGGGGCGCACGGGATATATGTTTGCATGGGAAAAATACGGTGTGAAGCCCGATATAGTCACCATGGCAAAGGCTCTGGGCAACGGAGTTCCGGTAGGAGCATTCGCAGTGACTGCGGAGGTTGCGGATAATTCAATGGCTCCCGGGGATCACGGAACGACCTATGGAGGCAATCCTTTTGCCTGTGCTGCCATACTGGAGGTTCTCCGACAGTACAGGGAGCGTGACATAGCAGGGCACGTAAGGGCTCTTACTCCGGTGCTTGAGGGGGCTCTGGATGAACTGAAGGATAAATATGAGTTTATAAAAGACCGCAGAGGGGCAGGCTTTATGCAGGCACTGGAGCTTGACAGACCCTGCGCTCCGGTCATAGCAAAGGCTCAGGAAAACGGACTGCTCATCATCAGCGCCGGAGCCAATATCATCAGAATGGTGCCGCCTCTTGTCATTGAGGAGGGCGACATACGGGATATGAAGGAGAGACTTGACAAAGCGTTGTCAGAATCCTAAAATCTAACTCAAAGTTTTCGGGGCACCGGTATCTCAGATACGGTGAGGTTGTTCTATGAGTTTCAGATTTTTTCTTTTTATCCCTTTGTGTCTGATGCTGTACGGCTGCGGCATATCCTCGGCAGAGGAGCTGTCTTTAGATGAAGCGGCTGAAGAGGAAAGCAGCGCCGCAGAGGATACGCAAAGCAGCAGCGAGTCAGTATCTTTTGATAAAACGAATGATAACATCTGTGTTTATGTCTGCGGCAGGGTAAGAAGTCCGGGAGTATTCGTCCTTCCTGCCGGGAGCAGGGTGTATGAGGCGCTTGCCCTTGCCGGCGGTATCCTGGAGGAGGCCGATGAAAGGGCTGTAAACCAGGCAGGACTTTGCAGCGACGGAGAGATGATCTATGTGCCCGCTGTCGGAGAGGCAGGAGAGAGCGCGGCTGAAGGGACGGATGCTGCAGCGGATGACGGCAGGATCGATATAAACAGTGCTGACAGCAGTGAGCTTCAGAAGCTTAAGGGGATCGGGGCATCAAGGGCTGAGGATATCGTTTCCTATCGTGAAAAAAACGGGAAATTTGACGGGATTGAGAGTATAATGGAGGTGCCCGGCATCAAGCAGGGGACATTTGACAAGATTAAGGATCAGATCAAGGCAGGATCCTGAAAGGCGCATACTGATGCGTTTTGTAACATGCGGTATCTTAGAATGAGACGTTGATGGGCTCCGGAGGACAGAAGTTGAAGGTACTTGTGGTAGATGATGAAAAGCTGATAGTGAAGGGACTTCGTTTTTCCCTCGAGCAGGACGGTTATGAGGTAGACTGCGCCTATGACGGAGAGGAAGCCCTGACTCTTGCGACGACCGGTGATTACGACATCATCCTGCTGGATATCATGCTCCCGAAGCTCACGGGCCTGGAGGTCTGCCAGCAGCTCAGGGAGACCACTGATGTGCCTGTCATAATGCTTACAGCCAAGGGCGACGATATGGACAAGATACTGGGGCTTGATTACGGCGCCGATGACTATATCACCAAGCCCTTTAACGTGCTGGAGGTCAAAGCCAGGATGAAGGCTATACTCCGCCGCTCAAAGAGTGAGAGACGGGGCATGGCTTCAGCCGACAGCAGCAATGTCATCGTTACCGGTGATCTGAAGCTTGATACGGCAAACCGCCGCGCATATATCGAGGGCAATGAGGTGAATCTTACCGCCAAGGAGTTTGATGTCCTTGAGCTTCTTGCCACCAATCCGCGTAAGGTATACAGCCGCTCCGATCTTCTTGACATCGTGTGGGGCAAGGATTACCCGGGAGACGGAAGGACGGTGGATGTCCATGTGAGACGTCTTCGGGAGAAGATAGAGAAGTCGCCGGGAGAGCCCCGTTATGTGCGTACCAAATGGGGTGTAGGCTACTACTTTGAGGGATGAGGGTACTCATATCCAGCTTCTTTCATAACGTTCGTTTTTACAGGAGCCTCAGGTTCAGGATCTTCCTTATAGTGCTGTTTGTCGGCTTCATACCCGCGCTGACCATGCGCTTTATCATGATCCGGGGATACGAGACCCGGGCCATGAATCAGAAAATCTCAGAGGTCACCAACCAGTCATCCATAGTGGCGGCGCATCTTGCCCGTACTGATTATTTCTCAGACACCAGCGATTCGATAATAAATGATGAGCTGATACAGATGTCCAATCTGTATGACGGGCGCATCCTTGTGATAAACGACGATTTCCTGATAATCAAGGATACCTACGGCAAATCCCAGGGAAAATACATAGTTTCAAGCGAGGTTATCTCCTGCATGAACGGAAGCCGGAATATGTCCAGCACCGATGAGGAAAACCGCTATCTTGAGATAACGGTGCCCATAGTGGACGAGGCTACAGGCAATGTCTGCGGAGCCCTGGTTGCCAGTGCTTCCACTGACGGCATACATGACAATAAGGATGTTTTGAGCAGGAGATCCCGTGTGGTACAGGTCATACTGACGATACTTGTGGTTTTTATCGCCCTGGCGCTGAGCTCCACCCTGCTGAGACCCTTCGACAAGGTCATAAAGGCAGTGGACTCCGTAAAGGAGGGCTTCGACCCCGGAGTGGACAGTATTGAGGTTCCTGATTATACGGAGACCAGGGACATCATGGATGCCTTTCACCATCTGATGTCCAGGATGGCTGAGGTGGATGCCTCAAGAGAGGAATTCGTGGCAAATGTCTCCCATGAGCTTAAGACCCCTCTGGCTTCGATGAAGGTGCTTTCTGATTCCCTGATACAGGGAGGAGATGCTGTGGACGCAGAGACCTACAGGGAGTTTATGCAGGATATTGCCGCAGAGGTGGACAGGGAGAATAAGATAATCAATAACCTCCTTTCACTGGTGAAGATGGGGGGAGGAAACGAGGATGGGATAGAGCTTAAGCTGCAGGAGCTTTCGCCCATCCTCCAGCAGCTGATAAAGACGCTCACGCCCCTTGCGGAGCAGTCTGAGGTGGAGCTTTTGTATGAAGAGAAGATGCCCGTGGAGGCGGAGGTGGATGAGACCAAACTGTCACTGGCAATAATGAATCTTATGGAGAACGCCATCAAGTATAATAAAAAAGGCGGCTGGGTCAAGGTAACGCTTGACTCCGATGTGCAGTTTGCGGTCATTACGGTCTCTGATTCGGGAATGGGCATACCGGAGGAATCCATAAACAAGATATATGACAGGTTTTACAGGGTGGATAAATCGCACTCCAGAGAGATAGGGGGCACGGGACTGGGGCTTGCCATCACAAGAAATGCCATCCTGCTGCACAGAGGAGCCATAAAGGCATCAAGCATAGTGGGAGAGGGGACTACCTTCACGGTCAGGATACCCCTTAGAAAGGATATATGAGTATAAAAAGGTTTTATATCCAGATGATCATAATGGCGGCATGCGCTCTGCTTGCGTCCTGCGGGCACAGGGGACAGGAGGATGCGAATACCTGGAAGGTATATTTTCCCAAAGCGGATTATTCTTCCATAAACAGTGAAGAGAGAAGGATAGTGCCGGAGGATAATACCGACACGGCAGGTATGCTGATAAGGGCTCTTTCCGAGCAGCCTTCGGACGCTGACGGGGTGCCTGCCCTTCCCGAGAGTATACGCCCGCTGGGCTACAGCTTAAGCGAACGGCACGTAGATATAGATTTTCCCGCGGCCTACCTTGATATGGAAAAGACCAGTGAGATACTGGTCAGAGCCTCTGTCGTCGAAACCCTTACCCAGGATCCGGAGGTGGTGTCGGTGGCTTTCCTTGTGGAGGGAGAGGAGCTTAAGGATGACGGGGGCAGCGTGATAGGTGACATGAACGCCGATTCCTTTATCAATAATACCGGAGTCGAGCTGAACTCATACGCCCGTACCAATGTAACTCTGTATTTTACCGATATAAACGGTACGATACTCAAAAGATATGATGAGGATCTGGTATACAACACCAATATATCCATGGAAAAATTTGCTTTGGAGACCCTGATCGGGGGCCCCTCGAATGTCAATGAGCAGGTGGCCTTTCCCACGCTGTCACCGGAGACAAAGCTGCTCTCCGTCACCATAAAGGACAGGATAGCCTACGCCAATTTCGATGCTTCGGTGAAGGAGAAGCCCTACAATGTCTCCGAGGAGGTGGCGCTTTATTCTATAGTCAACACTCTGACTACCCTGCCCGGCATAGACAAGGTACAGATCTCGATAGAGGGCTCCACCGAGGGCGTTTTCATGGAAAAACTGAAGCTTGACAGCTTATATGAAAGGAATGATGAGATTATAAGATGAAAAGACCGGCGTGTGTCGTCGGCTGCTGTCTGATCTTTTTTCTGGGACTCCTTTTTTATTTCAAGATGCCCGAGCCATATTCCGACTCTTCCATTGAGGGCAGAAGGATATCCCTGTACGGTACAGTCGATGACAAATACAGTAAAAATTCCAGCAGTTATCTGATAATCAAAAATGCCGGCATTATCTCCGGCACCGATCAAAAGGAAAAACACAAAATAACGGTAAAGCTTAAGGAAAGTCCGGGAAGCCTTGCTAAGCTTCCGGCCATAGGGAGCCTCATTGAGGTAAGCGGTAAGGGCATGCTTTTTTCAAGGGCGAGGAATCCAGGGAATTTCGATTTTGCGCGCTACGAAATGATAAGAGGCATAGACTTTGAAATATACGATGCCCGTATCATAGGAGTACGAAAAAAGGCAGGCTTTCCCCTTGATGAGGGACTCTGCCTTTTGCGGGAGAGGCTTTCCGCCTCGGCAGACGCTGTCTTCAGGGAGGCTGATGCAGCGGTGATAAAAGCGATGCTTCTGGGAGACAGGACAGGCCTTGGCGAGGAGCTGAAGAACAGCTTCAGAAGGGCGGGAATGAGCCATATACTATGCATTTCGGCTCTTCATGTCACTCTTCTTGGGATGGGTCTGCTAAGACTTATGAAAAAGACAGGGATGAGAAAGGGCTTATCCTGCATCATAAGCTTTACCCTGCTCCTGCTCTACGGCAGGCTCACGGGCTCCGGGGTATCGACCGTCAGGGCTCTTATAACCTTCGGGCTTATGATGGCGGCTGATCTTCTGGGACGGACGCCGGATCTTTTATCCTCAATGTCTGCCGCAGGGATAGCCATAATGCTCATAAGACCTCTTAATGTACTTGATGCAGGCTTTATACTCTCATTTTCGGCGGTGAGCGGGATAGGGATACTGGAGCCTGCGGTAAGGCGTTTCCTGCCGAAGATAAAGGGAGCAGGCAGCTCACTTGGCACATCACTTGCAGTGACTCTTTTCATGCTTCCGGAGGTACTGTATTTCTTCTTCAGGGTGCCTTTGTATTCCGTTATCATAAACCTGCTGGT
>CACZNY010000032.1 GCA_902782655.1 uncultured Lachnospiraceae bacterium | reverse complement strand
ATATCCTTCTGTATCTTGTTTGCTATGCCAAGCTCTGCTTTTTCCCTTTCGGACTCTTTTGTTACCCTGATCAAATTCCTTGTGGCTTCATCTATATTTTTCTCCATGTTATAGACAGACTCTGCCAAAAGCTCTATCTCGTCACCTGTCCTTATATTTAACAGCTTATCTGACAGGGTATAGCCTATATCCTCAGAATCATTTGCTATCTCCAGGGTAAAAGCCTCTGCTTCTGACGAAACCTGCATGATAGGAGCTATCACCTTGCGGTGAAACCAGAATATATACGCCGCCATGAAAACAATGATCACAGCTACTATGGTAAATACCGTGTCCGATATATGTTTGTAGATCTCCGCCTGCAATGTGGCCATGGGAATCTCTACATCAATAATAGCGACCACTTCACCATTGATAAGCACAGGCATCAGCGCCGATGTATTGTATCCATACTCACTCTTAGATACAAAATGATTTGTCGGACGTTCGCCAATGGTCATGATATCTTCGCAGTCTTTTATGAACTCAGGATTAATGGCACTGGCATCACCCAGAGAGTATTTAAGCTCAGGTTTTTCATACACATCAAACATGTACCTGAGGGGATACCACCCTTCTTTTGTACCCTGATAGGAATGCAGCTCGTCCAGGTCGATATAGCCTACATAGATGTCATTTGCTCCCGTTGCTTCCCTGAGCTTCGAAAGTTCTTCCTCTATCTCGAGATATCTCTCCGTAGCGGCCTCTTTCGCACAGGCTTCCTTATCAATGTCCCCTCTTACAAAATCAGCATAATGCTTTATCTCTTCATCGGTTATTATGTTCCTTACTATCCGCGCTATCTGGTAGCCGTTATCATTGTAGCTTTGCTCTACGCTGACTTTATATTTGTCAAAACCGTAACATATGCTGATCAGGCTTATGATCAGCACCAGCACCACAAAACCCGCGATAAACTTTACGGAAAGCGACGCGCCTCTTCTCTTCATAGACTCACTCAATATTGATATAATCCCTGAATCCCGTCGTTTCCAGAATCTCAAGAACTTCCGCCGATACGTTTCTGACCACCATGCGTCCGCCCTTATCCTCTGTATATTCCTGTGCCCAGTAAAGTACTCTTAATCCTGCGGATGCAATGTACTCCAGGCCGTTTAAGTCAAAAAATATATTGATCACCTCTGCCGGCAACTCCGCAAATCTGTCGTCCAGCCCCATGGCACTTAAGGTATCCAGCTTACCGCTGAGTCCTATATTCAGATCTTTTCCGTTGAGATCCCAGTTTATCTCCATAAATATTCCCTCCTCTTAATTTAGTAACTAAAGTTAGTAAGTTATACATCCACCCTCTGCCTCTCGATCAGATCAGCAAAAAATCCTTTCTTTTCCACCAGCTCATCATATGTTCCGTCTTCCACGATATGTCCGCCGTCAAAAACAAGGATACGGTCACACTGTTTTATGGTAGAAAGCCTGTGGGCTATTACTATCCTGGTGCACTTCATCCCATCGAGGGCTTCCGATACTTTTTTCTGGGTAATATTGTCCAGGGCTGAAGTAGCTTCATCAAAAATAAGCAGCCTGGGCTTCGGTGCGACTGCCCTTGCTATCATGAGCCTCTGCTTCTGTCCGCCGGATATACCGCCGCTTCCCTCGGATATAAGCGTATTCATACCCATCGGCATATTTCTGATGTCGTCGGCAATGCCTGCGATCACAGCAGCTTCCCATGCATCCTTAAGCGTCAGGTGAGGTGCCGCGATAACGATATTTGAGAAAACGTCTCCCTGGAAAAGCTTTCCATTCTGTGTCACTACTCCTATATGCTTACGCAGAGATTTAAGGTCCACGGAATTTATATCCTTTCCGTCATAATAGATTCCGCCCCTTGTGGGTTTTTCAAATCCAAGCAGAAGTCTTACCAGCGTGGACTTGCCGCAGCCGGTCTTTCCCACTATGGCCACATACTGTCCGGGCTTTATCTTTAATGAAATGTCATCAAGTATGACGGGAGAATTTTCCTTGTATTTAAAAGTCAGGTTGTTTATTTCTATGCCGCCTGATATCTTGTTCAGGACTT
>CACZNY010000031.1 GCA_902782655.1 uncultured Lachnospiraceae bacterium | reverse complement strand
GTTCACGTAATAGACAAGCTTCTGGGCCGTGATGCTTATATCCACATAGGTCTGGCCTTCATAGCCGGGGGAAGCGGGTACAGTAACGGCCGTTGTGCCATATGATTTCATTGCGGGCTTATGCGATGCTTCAACTCCGCCGGCAGTTATGAGATTGGTAAGATAAGTCCTCTCGGCGGCCTGGTCAAGCTCCAGCACTCCGGGGATATCGTAAATTGACGCGAGAGCGGATACGAAGCTATTCACTGCAGCGCTGTCCGCGTAGAAAAGACCTGATTCATTAACCGCAAGTGTAAAATCGGGATTCTTCTGTAAAAGATTACCTATAACAGCCTGGTTGACATAATACTGAGGGCTCAAACCGTCAGCTATCGGATATGAGCTGAAATCATAGACTGTGGACGCGATGTTCTGAGCCATCGCCCTGTCAGCAGGCATGACGGATACGGCCAGAAATAAAACAACGGCTGCTACGGACAATAAAAACTTCTTCATGATCCTCTCCCCCTGTAGATAAAAAACAAATACTGAATCCTGCAAATGATAGAAATCAAAATCGAAGCTATCAAAAATGCAAGTGTTCGTATTATACTTCTTATGGACAGAGTCTTTCAAGCGTTTTATTGAATATTGATCTGAAACGCTATAAACTTGAACGTGGAGGATAAAAAAATGGCTTTGGTGGAAATAAAGGATCTATGCGTATCCGTAGAGGGAAATGAAATACTTAAGGGCATAAACCTCAGTATAGGGAAGGGAGAGACCCATGTGCTGATGGGCCCCAATGGCGCGGGCAAATCGACACTCGGAAATGCACTGATGGGAAATCCTGCTTATCAGATCACCTCCGGAAGCATATATTTCAACGGCCTCGATATAAAGAACGAAAGCCCTGATAAAAGGGCAAAGGCCGGGATGTTCATGTCGTTCCAGAATCCGCTTGAGATCCCCGGGATTTCGGTATCTTCCTTTATAAGGAACGCGATAGTGCAGAAAACCGGTGAGAAGATTAAGTTTTCGCAGTACCGCAAGGATCTTGCAGCGAATATGGAGATACTGAATTTTGACAGCGCCTATAAGGACAGGGATCTGAACGCAGGCTTTTCCGGAGGAGAAAAGAAGAAGGCGGAAATCCTGCAGCTTCTCATGCTCAAGCCGAAATTCGCCATCCTTGATGAGACTGATTCCGGTCTTGACGTGGATGCGGTTCGTACCGTATCCGCCGGGATAGAAGCCTATCAGCATCAGGAGGACGGAGCCCTTCTCATCATTACCCACAGCACAAAGATACTGGAATCCCTGCATGTGGACTATACCCATGTGCTTGTAAAGGGTGAGATAGTGGCGGACGGAGACGGCTCTTTAGTGGAAGAGATCAATCAGAACGGTTTTGAAAAATACATCGGGGAATGAATGATATGGAAAGAGAAAGAGCCGAGGTAAAGGATATAGACAGAAGCCTCTATGACTTCAGATATGAGGAGAAGGAGACGGATTTTTACAGGGTTAAGGAGGGACTTACCCCAGATATCGTCCGTGAGATCTCGAAGGAAAAGCATGATCCTGAATGGATGCTTGATTTCAGGCTGAAGAGTCTTGAGATATACGATAAGCTGAAGGTACCGGACTGGGGACCGGATATCTCGGGGCTCAATATGGACGACATCGTGACCTATGTGAAGCCGAAGACAAAGATGCAGGCAACCTGGGAAGAGGTTCCCGATGATATAAAGAATACCTTTGAGCGTCTGGGCATCCCCGAGGCGGAGCGCACAAGCCTCGCGGGAGTCGGTGCGCAGTATGACTCGGAGCTTGTATATCATAATGTAAAGGAAGAGGTTCTGGCCCAGGGGGTGGTGTACACCGATATGGAGTCTGCCCTTACGGGAGAATATGAGGATATGGTAAAGGAGCATTTCATGAAGCTCGTGCCGCCCACGGATCACAAGTTTGCAGCCCTTCACGGAGCTGTCTGGTCCGGAGGCTCCTTTGTGTATGTGCCTCCCGGCGTCAGGGTGGAGATACCCCTTCAGTCATATTTCAGGCTGAATGCTGCAGGCGCCGGACAGTTTGAGCATACCCTTATCATTGTATCGGAGGGGGCTGATCTTCATTTCATAGAGGGCTGCTCCGCGCCGAAGTATAATGTGGCAAACCTCCATGCGGGCTGCGTGGAGCTTTTCGTAGGTAAGAATGCGAGGCTCAGGTATTCAACCATTGAAAACTGGTCAAAGAATATGTACAACCTGAATACCAAAAGATCCATCTGCGAGGAGGGGGCTGTGATGGAGTGGGTCTCGGGTTCCTTTGGTTCCCATGTTTCCTATCTCTATCCCATGACGATACTCAAGGGCAATGATTCGCATTGTGAGTTTACCGGCATTACCTTCGCGGGAGCGGGACAGAACCTTGATACCGGAGCCAAGGTAGTGCAGACGGGAGAGCGAACCTCCACAGTTATAAACACAAAGTCCATATCAAAGAGCGGAGGGATCAGCACCTTCCGGAGCGCTCTTACGATAGGGGAGAGAGCGAAGAACTCGAAGGCCTCGGTTTCCTGTGCTTCGCTGATGCTGGACGATATCTCCAGATCGGACACCATACCTGCGATGGATATAAGGACTAATGAGTGCGATGTAGGACATGAGGCAAAGATAGGGAGGATATCCGATGATGCGGTCTTCTACCTCATGAGCAGAGGCATTTCCGAGGAGGATGCCAGAGCCATGATAGTATCGGGATTTGCGGACAATGTGTCAAAGGAGCTTCCTCTGGAGTATGCAGTGGAGATGAATAATCTCATTCAGCTTGAGATGAGAGGAGCGATAGGATGATGCGGGTCAATCCGATAAAGGCTCCTACATGGAATGCCCTTAAGATAAATGATGCGGTAATAGAGGATAAGATAATACTTAATGACAGCGGAAAGGCCGTGGTGGAAAAGATCCCCGCGGGAGCCATGATAGGGAATGAATCCTGCGCTGACTGCGGAGGCTGCGAGCTGAAGGATTCCGCTGATGTCAGATCAATAAAATGCGG
>CACZNY010000030.1 GCA_902782655.1 uncultured Lachnospiraceae bacterium | reverse complement strand
ATGCTGCTTCATTCCTTCTCTCAGAGTAAATGCCTCCCTGGATCTCCCAAAAGGCCTGTCCTCAGCTCGCAGGGATGAGTCCCCCAAATAATACCATAAGTATCATTACGGGCAGGATGCATCCCAGATAGAATTTAAGCTTCGGAGAAAGCCTTATGCCCTTTCCCGTATTAACCTCGTTCGCAAAATTTTCAAAGCCCCAGCCGGACTTTATCACACAGAAAAGGACTATCACAAAAGCGCCAATGGGGAGCAGGAGATTGCTGACCAGGAAATCCTCGGAATCAAGCACATCTCTGGCACCTATGATATGCACGTTGCTCCATATATTGTATCCCAGTACACAGGGTATGCTGAAGACAAGAATGAAGACCAGATTGAAGATGATCGACCGCTGCCTGCTGATACCAAAATTATCCGTAAGCATGGTCACGATATTTTCAAACACTCCGGTAACAGTCGAAAAGCTGGCAAACACCATGAAAACAAAGAATAAGGTTCCCCATATCCTTCCGCCGGTCATACTGGCGAACACAGTGGGAAGAGTTACAAAGATCAGTGCCGGTCCCTGCCCGGGATCCACACCGTAGCTGAAGCAGGCGGGGAAAATGATAAGTCCCGAAATGATGGCAACAAAGGTATCAAGCGCGCATATCCTTATGGATTCCCCCAGAAGGGAATGATCCTTCGACATATAGGTTCCGAATACCTCTATGCTGCCCAGTCCAATGCTTAATGTAAAGAATGCCTGGCTCATGGCGGCTGAGATCACCTTGATGATCCCTGTATCCAATGCCCTCTTCCAGTCCGGATACAGGTAAAACATCACTCCCTGTCTCGCGTTCTCGAGAGTCAGGCTGTTAACGGCAAGAACCACTATCAGTATCAGAAGTCCCGACATCATCACCGTATTGACACGTTCGAGACCCTTCTTCACGCCAAGGCTCAAAACACCGAAGCCGATGATCACGGTAAGAGCCATAAAAATGCCCATCGTAAGCGGATCCGCGAGAAGCCCCGTAAAGACCTCCGGTATAGCCTCTTCGCTGATGCCGTCAAACCTTCCGGAGGCAAACTTGAAAAAGTAGGCAAGCATCCAGCCGGATACTGTCGTGTAATACATCATGAGAAGATAGTTTCCTGCCACACAGAACCAGCCGTGGATATGCCACATCCCGCCTTTTTTTTCCAGTGCCTTGTAGCCCTCCACCATGGTCCTGCGGCTGGCGCGTCCTATGGCGAGTTCCATGGTCATTACCGGTATTCCCATCAGTACAAGAAAGGCAAGATAAAACAGCACAAAGACCGCTCCGCCGTTGGCACCCGTGATATACGGGAATTTCCATACATTTCCTATCCCTATGGCACAGCCCGCGCTGACTAATAAAAAACCCAGTCTCGTCCCGAAACCTTCCCTTTTGGCTTTCACGCTCACACCTGTTTCCGTTTACCTACAATGCTCTGTCTGCCGTTATTTCAGCAGTAATTCTGTATATGAAGCTGCAGGGTACGGTCCCCTCTGTACTCATTTATCTCGGGACAATACAGGATCTTTAGGCAGCCATGAGCTCCTGCATGACCGGCAAGCTTATCTGCCTCTCCAAAGTAGATCGCGCTCGCCGGAGTACCGTACTCGTCTTCCGCTATGCATTTTAGCACATTCCTGCTCTTTCCGTATATATTTATATTCCTGATCCTTACATTTTTTGCTGCAAATAAAGGCCTGGGGCTTCCCACCCCGAAGGGCTCCAGACGGCTTATGTCCTCCGCCAGGGACATATCCGCATGTGAGAAGGGTAGCTGCATGTCAAAATGCACCTTCACGGTAAGATCTTCATCGGTAAGGGTGCAGATTCTATTAAGCCTCTCTCCGAGCATCTGAGGTGTCACACCCTCGGCCAGGCTTAAGCCTCCGGCCATCTTATGTCCGCCGTATTTTGAGAAAAGCTCCGATACTTCGGTCATGGCCTCATGCATATCATATTCCTCGATGGAGCGGCCTGAGCCCTTTATACCTGTCTCCCCGGGGGTCAGGACAAAGACCGGCTTGCCCGTCTGCTCCCTGACACGTCCTGCTATGATGCCTGCGATGGACTCATGAGCATCGGGAAGATAGATGACAAGAACCCGTGCCTCCTTCATCCTCTCCTCCCCGGCGATCTTCATAGCCTTTGCCACACCGCGTTCCGTCATTTCCTTCCTGTCATTATTCATGGCCACCAGCATGCCCGCGAGGCGTTCTGCCTCTGAAGCATCCCGTGCGCCAAGCAGCCCGAAGGCATTGTCTGCCGTCGCAAGTCTCCCCGTGGCATTGATGCAGGGTCCCAAAACAAAACCCACATGATAAGGCTGTATCCTTTCTCCGTCTATACCCTGCGCCCTGATCAGAGCCTGCATACCGGGATTCCCCGTATGCCTGAGCTTTTCAAGTCCGTGATAGACTATGGCTCTGTTCTCCCCGGTAAGCGGCATCACATCCCCTATGGTAGCAAAGGCCGCAAGCTCTTCGTATTCCTCAGCTGCCGACACAGGCATTCCAAGCCCTTCATAAAGCGCTGTCAGCACCTTGAAAGCGACCACTGCCCCGCAGATCTCGCTGTACTCACAGGCTGAAGCCTCTCTTTTCGGATCCACCACGGCGTCCGCAGGCGGGAGATCCTCGCATTTCCTTTTATCCGATAAATGGTAGGGAACCTCATGATGATCGGTGATGATGATCTTCATGCCAAGCTCATGTGCAAGCGCGGCCTGGGATGCTGCCGATATCCCGTTATCACAGGTAATGATACAGTCTATGCCGGCATCCGCGGCCTCCCTTATGAGCCTTTCATTAAGCCCGTAGCCGTCGGTGATCCGGTGCGGAATGGCGTGATCAGCCGCCGCCCCTGCTTTTTTCAGGCCTGATGTAAGGATATAGGTCGAGCATACCCCGTCTATATCATAATCTCCTATTACCCTTATCTTCTTTTTATCACGGATCATATCAGAAAGAATATCCACGGCCTTATCCATATCCGGGAGACCTTTATGGGAATATAAAAGAGAGCTGTCAGGATAAAGATATGACCTGACAGCAGCTGCCGTGGGAGGAGCGCTCCCTGCGCTCCCGGAAAGCCTGTTCACCAAAAGCCTCGCCATTGCTGGCGAGACTCCGTACTGCCCTGATAATTCCCGGTAATCGCCGGGATGCCTTATTTCAAACCATTTCTCTCTTGGCATATTGTTACTTCTGCTCATCCCGGTATCCCCCGGGGTGATGGCTCATCCCCCTCAGGCCTTAAGATCCAGCTCCCTGATGCGCTGGCGCAGTGGAAGGACAAACTGGGGATTCACCGAAAGACCGTCCACTCCCATCCGCATGAAGGTCTCGGTGAGCGAGATATCTCCTGCGAGCTCTCCGCAGATAAGCACCAGACACCCGTGCCTGTGGCCTGCCTCTATAGTCATCCTTATCTGCTCTATGACCGCCGGATGGTGCGGATCATAGAATCTGTCAAGTGTCGGATTCTGCCTGTCGATAGCCAGAGTGAACTGGGTAAGGTCGTTGGTTCCCACAGAGAGAAAATCCGCCTCGTCCGCAAGCTGGTCAGCGATAATGACCGATGCCGGGGTTTCTATCATTACCCCGACCTTGTAGGTTCCCACTGCTGTATGCTCCCGCTTGAGCTCCTCCTCGCACTCGGCAAGCACCTCTTTGCACTCCTTAAACTCCCATACGGAGGTGATCATGGGGAAGACTATCCTGAGATTGCCGTATACCGAAGCTCTGAGCATTGCCCTGAGCTGGGTCTTAAAGAAATCTTTTCTTGTAAGACTGATCCTTATCGCCCTCATGCCGAGAGCCGGGTTCTCTTCATCGGGAAGCTGCAGGTAAGGCACGCTCTTATCGGAGCCTATATCCACTGTCCTTATAATGACGGATCTGGGATTCATCTCCTCCACTACCTTCCTGTAGGACAGATACTGCTCCTCCTCTGAAGGATATTCACGGTCTTTTAAGAAAAGGAAATCCGATCTGTAAAGTCCTATGCCGGAGGCATCGTTTTCAAGAACAGTGGAAACATCATAGGGATTGGAAATATTGGCGTAGAGCCTCACCTCCTGGCCGTCCTTGGTGACGGTCATCTTGCCCTTAAGCCTCATAAGGGAATTGGTAAATGCCTTGTTCTCCCTCATTACATCATCATATTTCCTTACGGTCTCCTCATCAGGCTGGAGAAGGACGAAGCCGTTGGTGCCATCCACTATTGCTTCCTTTCCGTCTGAAGCATAGGAAAGCGTCTCCACCCTTATGACGCAGGGAATGCCGAGTCCCTTGGCAAGGATTGACGCGTGGGTGTTCATATTTCCCTCTTTAAGAACTATGGCCTGGACATGCTTCCGGTCTATACGTGCGACCTCGGATGCAGTCAGATCATAGGCTGCAAGGATATAGGGATCCTTGCCGAAATATATGCCTCTGGAAGCCCCCATGAGCTCCTCCAGCACCTCTTTTTCAAGCTCAAGGATGTCATCGCTCCTTCTCATTA
Source organism: uncultured Lachnospiraceae bacterium (assembly GCA_902782655.1). Taxonomy (GTDB): domain Bacteria; phylum Bacillota; class Clostridia; order Lachnospirales; family Lachnospiraceae; genus NK4A144. The sequence goes on along the minus strand of CACZNY010000030.1, from coordinate 498 downwards.
TATATGGATCGGGAAGACTCCTGATATCGTCCGCCACGTCATTGAAGCCGACCTTGACTCCAAACTCGGCGCACTTCCTCATTTCGCGGATATAGTTTTCTACTCTTGTAATAAGCCCCCTGTCCTCAAGCAGGGCCACATGGGAGACAAAGACCAGAGCGCCGTCAGAGTCAGAGTTTGCCTCTGCCAGCTCCGCCAATGCGAATTTATGAGCCTTCACAGCCTCAAGAGCCGCCTCAAAGCGCTCTATCTCAGCGTCGGAGTCGTCATAATCACCCTCATCTATCTCATACTCGGCTTCCCTGTAAAAGCGGATCTTTCCGATAACCGCGCCCGCCGCCAGACTCTTTCCCTCGAACTTCTGCACCGGATACCCCCTTAGAAATCATAAAAAAAATATGGATGAGATTAGTATACCATAAACACTAAGCTCGTGAAATACCTCGCTAAGTGTTTAGGTATGCTTTCGCACATAAGCTCGAAAAGACCTCGCTAAGT
>CACZNY010000029.1 GCA_902782655.1 uncultured Lachnospiraceae bacterium | reverse complement strand
GGAAAGGAATAAAATCTAAGGATACTTTGAGCGGAGGTGGATGATGCGGTTTGAGCTTATGGCGTCAATGATGTGCGCCAACTACGGTAATCTTGAGAAGGAAGTCAGGGAGCTGTCCGAAGCGGGGATAGATTCATTTCATATAGACATAATGGACGGAAGATATGTGCCTAATTTTGCCATGTCCTTAAATGACTTAAGATATATACGCTCTGCCACTTCAAAGCCTCTTGACGTGCATCTGATGGTGGAGCATCCCATCAATACCATAGACCTTTTCATAAAGGCACTGCGCCCGGGAGATACCATATATATCCATCCGGAGGCCGAGTACCATCCATCGACCACCCTTCAGAAGATAATAGATGCGGGCATCACTCCGGGCATAGCCCTCAATCCGGGGACGAGCGTGGACAATTCGCGGATGCTGCTCACCATAGTAAAGAAGGTGCTCGTGATGTCCGTGAATCCGGGCAACGCGGGACAGATGTTCCTTCCCTATATCAGGGAAAAATATGACGAGCTCCTCTCGATAAGGAAGGAAAAGAATTTTGATATCTACTGGGACGGAGCCTGCGGCATGGATAAGATAAGAAAATTTGCCCCTTTGGGCGTCAAGGGCTTCGTGCTCGGGACGACCCTTCTCTTTGGAAAACACAAATCCTACAGGGAAACTCTGGAGGAGATCCGAAATATAGAGCTTGAAGAGTGAGAGGGCTAAAGGAGCTAATCGCTTAGGACATTGACATTCTGGATCATTATCGGCTTTTTGGTCCTGGTATAGAGCTGGACTACGGAGCTGTGATCGCCGTAGTAGGCATCACTCAGGATGATGGCTCTGTCGAGGTCGGGGGTGTCATCGTAGATCCCCCAGCCCTCCGCTATATAATCATTCACTATCTTTTCATATTCTTCCCAAAGATTGGGCCGCATGGAGCTTATGGTGGCCTTGATCAGCGGATGGGGGCGCCAGAGAAGGGCGATATCATTCTTATTTTCCCTGAATACCTTCATGACATCACGGATCTTTTCTATCATCTCCATGTCATTATCCAAAAGCGCCTGGACGCTTGTATTATAGAAAATAATCTTTTTACGGCTGCCGTCAGGGCGCTCTATCACGGAAAGCCACTCATCGGGGATCGTGAGATCCTCTTTTTTTGTATTCTCCACCTTGTCAAATTTCGGAGAGCCCGCGCCGGATATCTTATTCTCCCAATACTCCCTGGAGTCTTCTCCCATTTCCTTTACAAGGATATTGACATAGGCCTTTTTCATTGCCTCCGACTGTACTATCACCTTATCGGCATTGAGCACGCCGGGAGTCATGACGAAATGGGCAATGCCATCAAGCACAGCCTGATTATCAGGATCCGGCTCGCCCAGCACGAAGTAGGGGATGTAGATCAGCTCATCGGTGAAATTCTTCAGGTTTTTGGAATAAAAGAAAGGATGCACGCTGGTCACGAAATTATTCGCATCATAGGGATTATGAATATAGATCCTGTCGGGATGCCTTGATTCAAAATCATACTGATCGTAGCGCGTGACAGGGACATCCTTCGGGAAGATATCTCCCTCATAATGCTCCTCTTTGGCGGAGCCGTCAGGATTTCTGTCAAAATAGGGTATGGGAATCACGTAAGCATCGCAGGAGGGATCCGCATCGGCTTTCCTCCACACGGACTCAAGGCTGTCCCACATGGAGGCCTTGTAGGGGAGAAAGACCGTCTCCAACTTCACCGGGATATCGGAATTGATGCTGTTCCTTATGGTGTTCAGATTCTTCTGCAGAAGCTTTTCTGCTTTGTCGGAGGAGAAGGCGTCAGCGGCAGACAGCTTCTTTGCGATGTCATATACTGCCTCGCAGTAGTGCTCGAGGTAGCCCACAGTCACAAAGCCCTCGCCCTCTGACTCTTCTATGGTAGTGCCCATGGTGATGGCGCACTCCTGACACTGCTGCAGCAGGGCGGCGGCAGCTTCGTGATTATGTTTTTTTATCTGATCCGCTACCTGGGCATGAGCCTCGGAAAGGGTGTCGGCAAGCTCAAGCATGGATTGTTTCTGATTCTTCCGCATAAATGGATTATACCACATTTATGTGATAAGATGCTGATGGAAATGGATGCGCCGCTTATATTACTTAGGAAGCAGCAGTTTTTTCGGAGGATGAGATGAACTATGGAATATTGCTTTCCGGGGGGACGGGAAGCAGGATAAGATCAGAGATACCCAAGCAGTATATAAGATCGGAGGGGCATATGATGGCGACCCTTTCACTGGCTGCACTGCTAAGGTCGCCGCATATAGACAGAGTGCATATCGTAGCGGATGAAGCCTGGCGGGAGGATATTTC
>CACZNY010000028.1 GCA_902782655.1 uncultured Lachnospiraceae bacterium | reverse complement strand
TTCTTCGGCGGGCTTTTTGGGAAATAGATTTTTGCAATGATCCTCAGGTGATCGATGAGAATTATCAGAAAAAGACAGACGGCAGTTTTGCTTGCGATATTACTGATACTGAGCCCCATGCTTCAGATAATCCCATACACTGAAGCTTATGGAGCGGGAAAAACCGTGTCTTCTGACATGGTTTCTTTTGATACTGTCAAGGCATCCTATACATCCACAGCAGAAGAGATGCCGGAGCCGGCTGAGGGCGGAGGTTATGAATCAATTCCGGAGCCGGAGCCGGATTATGACGGAGAGCAGGTCGGAGAGCCGGACGGCGGAAGCGGTGAGACCCTTGAAGAGGATCAGGACGGATCCGGCGAAGAAAACATAACGGATGAGATCCCTGATGACGAAGAGGGGGAAGACGGCGGTAATGACAGCATTTCCGTACTGAACAGGCTGATCAGAAATAAAAAAATAATGGCTGTTGTGTATCCTGCTGATTCATATCCCTTAAGGGAGGAAGCAGCGGAGAGCGCAGCTGTAACGGGAGAGCTTGAATGCGGAACCACCCTTTATCTTGAAAGGGCAGTTTATGACGGTGATTCTCTGTGGTTCTATGTTACGGCATACACTGAAAACGGGGTGATCAGGGGCTATATACCGAGAGCGCAGTTTGTCTGCGTGGATGAGGATTTCCTAAGATGGGAGAAGGAAAGCGGCAGGACGGAAAGTGAAGAGCCCGGCTTAGAAGCTGAAGGCGGCGTGATATCCTCTGAGGCTCTCAATGCCTCTGCGCTTCAGGGACTTTCCGCTTTTCCTGACAGCTACAGGGTAGGGCTTTCCAAGCTTCAGCAAAAGCACCCCAACTGGATCTTCGTGCCCCAGAAGGTCGGGATGACCCTGGAGGAAGCCGTGAAGGCCGAGTTTTCAGACAAGGACAGGAACTGGGTTTATTCCACTGTAGATGAAAGCTATAAGGGTGATCCGGTGCCGGGGTATAAAAACTGGTATTATGCCAATGAGGCAGGACTCAGGTACTATATGAATCCTGCGGGCTTCGTGGGCTCGGAGACAAATATCTTCATGTTTGAGCAGCTCACCTATAATGAGTCCTATCATACGATAAACGGAGTACAGAGCGTACTTAAGAAAACCTTCATGAGCGGAGATATACCGGGAGAGGATACCGGCTATTCAGAGGCTTTCTGGAGCATAGGATCGAAGCTGGGGGTAAGTCCCTATCATCTGGCTGCAAGAGTGGTCCAGGAGCAGGGGACAAAGGGAACCTCGGATCTGATATCAGGCACCTTTGCCGGGTATGAGGGCTATTATAATTATTTTAATATACAGGCCTCCGGGAAAAATCCTATAACCAACGGACTGGCCTATGCCAAAAAGCAGGGCTGGGATACCAGATACAAATCTCTTAAAGGCGGCTCGGAGTTTGATTCCAATAACTATATCCTTAAGGGGCAGGATACTCCGTATCTTGAAAAGTTCAATCTGATCAAAAAGAATTATTCCCATCAATATATGCAGAATGTGACAGCTCCGCTGACAGAAGCTAAGAATATGTACTCAATGTACAGTAATTCCGGAGCTCTTGACAATCCCTTCGTATTCAAGATACCCGTGTTTGACGGGGATACCATAACAGGAACGGAGGAGCCCGAAGAGCCGACAGAACCGGAGAAGCCCAGGCCTGTGGTAAAGGGCGGTACCATGAAGCTTTCTTCCGTAAGCCTGAGACTTAATACGGCGTTAAGCGTATCAAGGAACGGGATGCATGAGATAACGGCCGTGATGAAAAACGGGAGCCTGCCGGTTGACCTTGGTGAGATAAAGGGAGTAAATAATGCGGCGCAGAAGCTTCTGGATTCAGGCTACCTGAAGACATCAATATCGAGCGATATTTTACGTATGGGGCTTGTTCCCGAGAACAGGGGGGGAATAAAGGCAGGCGTGTACCGTTTCAATGTGACCGGCACCGCAAAGGAATCGGAGCTTGTAAGCTATAAGTTTAAGGAAGTAAGGATAACGGTTAAGATAGTGGACAAGGCTCCCGAGAAGCTTTTTGTCTTCAGGGCCAAAGGATCAGTGAACCTCGTGGACAGGGAGGATAAATATATAATCTATACTCCGAAGATAACGGATCTCGGCTCGAATAAGCTGAAGGCTGCCGAAATTACCGGTGATGCAGGGGAGCTTTTTGAGGCTGAGCTTTTTGAAAAGGACAGTGTCCTTCCGGACGGAAAGACAGTCACCGCGGCTCAGGGTGTGATCCTTCTCAGGGCGAAGAGCGGAGTATCCATGAACAGGGCAAGAACCTATCCTGTCACCATAGTATCGACTCTGGACAATGATCTGAGGATCGAAAAGACTGTGAAGGTAAAGCCGGTACAGACTCCCGCAAAGACTACGGCAAAGCTTTCGGCAGACTTCATACCCAGGGACGGGCAGCCGGTAACGCTCACCGTGAAGAATGCAGGAAAGACTGAGTTTGACAGCGTGATAGAGAGTGTGGAGCTTGTATCGGAGAAGCAGGGACGTTTCTTTGAATTTGAGCCTTCGGGGGCTTCCGACGATCCCCATGTATTCACGGGAGAGCTCAGGGCAAATGAAAATATCCTGAGAACAGGAAAATATACCCTGAAGTTCAATGTCAGATTCCGCGGCCATGGAGAGAACGTAAAGCCCTACGTGATAACCATGAATGTCAGAGTAAACGATAGTTCACTAAGCTCGTGAAAAACCTGCCTGACACGCAGAACCATAACGAAATCAAAGATTTCTATGGTTCTGGGTGTCTTCGTGAGCTATGGATCTTTCCTGACCGGCTTAAAGAGGAATTATGCTTTGGGCTCGGCTACGTAGCAGCCTGCCAGGCTTCCGGACTTCATATG
>CACZNY010000027.1 GCA_902782655.1 uncultured Lachnospiraceae bacterium | reverse complement strand
TATATAGCGGGGTGTGGCTCAGGTTGGTAGAGCACTTGGTTTGGGACCAAGGGGCCGCAGGTTCGAATCCTGTCACCCCGATTGCGATATATCCTTCAAATCCGGTACAGGATGTGGGGGATTTTTTTTAGGAAGGAAACAGGAATATGAAAGAAAAATATGATGTTATCATAGTCGGCGGCGGAGCCGGAGGAATATTTGCGGCATATGAGTTTGTGAGAATGAAAAGCGGTCTGTCTATAGGACTCATAGAGAAAGGAAAGCCGCTGGAAAAAAGGAAGTGTCCCATAGACGGCGATAAGATAAAGTCCTGCATACATTGCAAGAGCTGCTCTATCATGGAAGGCATCGGAGGAGCAGGAGCCTTTTCGGACGGCAAATACAATATAACAAATAACTTCGGCGGTGACATGGCGCGTTACGTAGGAGACAGGAAGGCCATAGAGCTTATGAACTACGTTGATGAAATCAACATGTCCATGGGAGGGGAAGGATCCAAAAGATACAATACGGTGGATTCACAGATAAAAAGAGAGGCACTCCAGTACGATCTTCATCTCCTGGATGCGGAGGTCCGGCATCTCGGGACGGACAAAAACTATGTGATCCAGTCCAATATAGTCAAAGAGATAAAGGATCGTATAGATATAATCACCGATACAGCGGTGGATGACATCGCGCAGAATAATGACGGTACATGGAGGGTCATCACGGCAGACGGGAGCGCAGATGCGAAAAACCTTATCCTGGCCACAGGCAGGAGCGGATCCGCCTGGACCTCGAAGGTATGTGAGCGACTTGGGATCACCGCCAGGAATAACAGAGTGGATATCGGAATAAGATTTGAGTGTCCGGCGTTCATATGGGACAGGATCACGGATCAGGTTTATGAGAGCAAGATAATGTACAGAAGCGCAGTGACCGGCTGTACCTGCAGGACATTCTGCATGAATCCCAAGGGAGCGGTTGTCACGGAGAATACAAACGGGGTGATGACCGTGAATGGTCATAGTTATGAAGACCCGGCAAAGCATACGGAGAATACCAATTTTGCATTGCTGGTCACCCATCACTTTACCGAACCCTTTAAGGACAGCAACGCATATGGAGAATATATTGCAAGACTAACCAATATGCTTGCGGGAGGTGTCATGGTTCAGAGATTCGGGGATCTCGTGGCAAATAAAAGGACCAATTCAAAAAGGCTTTCGGAATCCTTTGTACGACCGACCATGTCGGCGGAACCGGGCAATCTGGCGCTTGCGATACCGAAGCTTACACTCGATACGATCATTGAGATGATCTATGCCCTGAATAAGCTTGTACCGGGAACGGCGAATTATGATAATCTGCTTTATGGCACAGAGGTTAAATTCTATAATTCATGCATCGATGTAAACAACGTATTTGAGACCAGATATAAGGGACTGTTTGTAATCGGGGATGCTTCGGGAACGACACACTCCCTGAGTCAGGCATCATCCGAGGGTGTTTATGTCGCAAGACACATCATGGGAAAAAGCGGGGAAAAATAAAAAGATGTGAGAAACAGGGTTGACATCAATGAGTCAGGGGTATATTATACATGATGCAGTTAGCACTCGTAGGGAATGAGTGCTAACAAACTAAAATAGTAAATCTTTTATTTATATAATTTTAAGGAGGCGAATCAAAATGAAACTGAAGCCATTAGGTGATCGTGTAGTGCTCAAGCCTATCGAGGCTGAGGAAACAACAGCATCCGGAATTGTGATTCCCGGCAAGGAAAAAGAGAAGCCGCAGCAGGCTGAGATCCTTGAGGTTGGTCCCGGCGGAGTGGTAGATGGCAAGGAGGTAAAGATGACCGTTAAAAAGGGACAGAAGGTCATCTACAGTAAGTATTCAGGTACAGAGGTAGAGCTCAATAAAGACGAAAAGGTGATCATAGTGCGTCAGAGCGATATCCTTGCAGTAATAGAGAAATAATTTCGGAGGTGAGATAAAATGGCAAAAGAGATCAAATATGGAGCCGAGGCCCGTGCCGCTCTTGCAAACGGTGTAGACCAGCTGGCAGATACTGTCCGTGTCACGCTCGGACCTAAGGGAAGAAACGTAGTGCTCGACAAGAGTTATGGTACACCTACCATTACAAACGACGGTGTTACCATCGCAAAGGAGATAGAGCTCGAGGATGGGTTTGAAAACATGGGAGCACAGCTCGTAAAGGAGGTAGCTACCAAGACCAATGATGTAGCCGGTGACGGAACAACCACAGCTACCGTCCTTGCACAGGCAATGATACATGAAGGCATGAGAAACCTTGAGGCAGGTGCGAATCCCATTATCTTGAGAAATGGTATGAAAAAGGCTACGGATGCTGCTGTAGAGGCTATCAAGAAGATGTCCTCAAAGGTTTCCTCAAATGATCATATCGCAAAGGTAGCAGCTATCTCGGCAGGCAATGAAGACGTCGGAAAGATGGTCGCTGAGGCAATGGATAAGGTTTCCAAGGATGGTGTCATCACGATTGAGGAATCAAAGACCATGCAGACCGAGCTTGAGGTTGTAGAAGGCATGGAATTTGACCGCGGCTATGTATCAGCATATATGTGCACTGACATGGACAAGATGGAAGCAAATCTTGAGAACCCTTACATTCTTATCCACGACAAGAAGATTTCAAACGTACAGGATATACTTCCTCTGCTTGAGCAGATAGTAAAGACAAATTCTTCTCTTCTTATCATAGCTGAAGACGTAGAGGGAGAAGCACTTACAACCCTTATAGTAAACAAGCTCCGCGGCACCTTCAATGTGGTAGCAGTAAAGGCTCCCGGGTACGGTGACAGGAGAAAAGAGATGCTGGAGGATATCGCAAAGCTCACCGGCGGCCAGGTTATATCTTCAGAGCTTGGACTTGAGCTTAAGGATGCCACGATGGATATGCTCGGAAAGGCTAAGAGCGTAAAGGTTAAGAAGGAATCTACCGTTATAGTTGACGGCGCAGGAAAGAAGAAGGATATAGACGCAAGGATCAATCAGATCAAGGCTCAGCTTGAGACCACTACTTCATCCTTTGATAAGGAGAAGCTTCAGGAGAGGCTTGCAAAGCTTGCCGGCGGTGTAGCAGTCATTCGTGTAGGCGCTGCGACTGAGACAGAGATGAAGGAAGCAAAATACAGAATGGAGGATGCCCTTGCAGCCACGAAAGCAGCAGTGGAGGAGGGCATCATAGCAGGAGGCGGAAGCGCATATATCCATGCTCAGAAGGCTGTCAAGAAGGTTGCGGACGGTCTCGAGGGTGATGAAAAGACAGGTGCCAATGCAGTGCTTAAGGCTCTTGAGTCACCTCTTTACTTTATCGCTGAGAATGCCGGCCTTGAAGGCTCCGTTATAGTCAACAAGGTCAAGGAATCCAAGGCAGGGATAGGCTTCAATGCTTTGACAGGAGAATATGTCGATATGGTAAAGGCAGGAATACTTGATCCCACGAAGGTGACACGTACAGCTCTTCAGAATGCAACATCAGTGGCTTCAACATTCCTTACAACGGAATCCGTGGTAGCTACGAAGAAGGAGCCCCAGCCTCCGATGCCTGCAGGCAACCCCGGAATGGGCGGAATGATGTAAGAGAATAACAGAACAGATTTAAGGAAGGATTCCCTGTGTACGCACATGGGAATCCTTTTTTTTCGGGCGGGAGATGAGCCTGTACGAGCGCGCATTTGACGGCCGACGCGGCAATCGGGCAGGATATCCCCGTCCTCCGCTCTATAGCCTCTATTGCAACACTTTTGTCTTTGATATAAAATAAAAAAAGTATTTTCTGACCATGAATACAGGAGAAATCATATGGCAAAGACAAAGGGAATAAAGAAGATCGCTGTTCTGACATCGGGGGGAGATTCTCCGGGAATGAATGCTGCCATAAGGGCAGTCACCAGGAAAGCGATATATAACGGTCTGGAGATAGTCGGAATACAGAGAGGCTATCAGGGGCTCCTTGAGGAGGATTTTCTGGAGTTCGGGCCGAGATCTGTTTCTGATACGATTCAGCGCGGAGGAACCATACTGCGTACCGCGAGATCCGAAGAGTTTAAGACGGAGGCCGGAAAGAAAAAGGGGGCTGCGATCTGCAGGAAGCATGGGATAGATGCAGTGGTCGTCATCGGCGGTGACGGATCATACAGGGGAGCGCTTGCGTTATCACATGAGGGGATAGCGGTCATGGGATTACCGGGGACCATAGACCTTGATATTTCCAGTACTGATTATACGATCGGTTTTGATACGGCAGTCAATACAGCCCTTGAAGCCATAGATAAGATAAGGGATACATCCTCGTCTCATGAGAGGTGCTCGATCGTTGAGGTCATGGGAAGGAATGCAGGCTATATTGCCCTGTGGTGCGGTGTGGCATCCGGGGCGGAGGATATCCTTCTGCCTGAAAAATATGACTATGATGAGCAGGAGATCATCAATCATATCATAGAGAGCCGGAAGATTGGCAAGACACATCATCTGATAATAAACGCAGAGGGGATAGGACATTCGACCTCGATGGCGAGAAGGATAGAGGCGGCCACCGGAATGGAGACCAGGGCTACCATCCTGGGGTACATGCAAAGGGGCGGGGCTCCGACCTGCAAGGACAGATATTATGCTTCGATAATGGGAGCTATGGCTGTAGATCTTTTGGCTCAGGGGATAGCCAACAGGGTGATCGGCTATCTTAACGGAGAATTCAAGGATTTTGACATCGATGAAGCTCTCGCCATGGAAAAGAAGATACCGGAATATCAATATGAGGTAGCCAGAGCGCTGTCTATCTGATGGCAGAGAATCCGGGGATAAAAAGAATAAGAGAAGTCCGGGCTTTGTGTGAACGGCCATCCGTAAGACGCAGGACCGGACTTTTTATTGCGGAAGGGGAGAGGCTTTTCAAAGAGATACCGCAGGAATACATAGATTCCGTGTATATGTCAGCGAGTTATATGAGATCACATCCCGGGACGAGATGTGACTATGTAATGAAGGACGGCGACTTTGTGAAGCTGGCGGATACCAGACATCCCCAGGGTGTTTTGGCAGTTGTAAGACAGCGGGAGTACTCTGTATCAGATTTGCCGGAGGGGAATCTGTATATTATTTTAGATGCTATTCAGGATCCCGGTAATCTGGGAACCATTATTCGCACGGCTGAGGCTGCAGGAGCTGCGTCGGTAATAATGAATAAGGGCTGCGCGGATATTTATTCTCCTAAGGTAGTCCGTTCAACCATGGGATCGATATTCAGAGTGCCCTTTATCTATACGGATAATCCCGAGGAGGCTGTCAATATGATAAAAAAGGCGGGAGCCACAGTATATGCGGCTGCGCTGGAGGGGGAAAGTATTTTAGAGAAGAGATTCGAGGACAAAAGAGCGTTTATTATAGGCAACGAGGGAAACGGGATTTCAGAGGATGTATTAAAGCTTGCAGACAAGACTGTAAGCATACCTATGGCAGGGAAGGTAGAGTCGCTGAATGCGGCTGTATCAGCTGCCATACTGATGTACAGATGATCAAGGAGGCGGATATGACAGGTTTTATCGGATTGGGGAATATGGCACAGGCAATAATAGGAGGGATACTTGCGGAGGGAGTCGCATCAGAAGGGGATATCATAGGCTATGACCCTGCGCCCGCCCAGAGGAATCTGGCTGCTGAAAAATACAGCATCGCAATTGCAGACAGTAATCAAAGTGTAATAAAACAGGCCGGTACGGTGATCCTTGCGGTCAAGCCCCAGGTGCTTCAGGCAGTAATTAAAGAGATAGCACCCTGTGTTACTGAGGATACATTGTTGATCTCCATTGCGCCCGGTAAAAGCATAGAGTGGATAACAAAGCTTTGCGGTAAGCCGGTAAAAATCATAAGGTGCATGCCTAATACTCCCGCGCTTGTAGGAGCCGGGATGACGGGATACTGTGTGAGCGATGCCGTGACGGAAGAGGAAAAGAATAATGCGCTTGCAATACTGAGGGCTTTTGGGAAGGCTGAAGAAATACCGGAGCATCTTATGGCTGCCGTGACATCTGTGTCTGGATCGGCACCGGCCTATGTATTTATCCTTATAGAAGCCATGGCGGATCAGGCTGTGGCAGACGGAATGAGCCGGCCGCAGGCTTATGCTTTTGCTGCCCAGGCCGTGATGGGATCAGCAAAAATGATGCTTGAAACAGGTAAGCATCCCGGCGAGCTTAAAGATATGGTCTGTTCACCTGCCGGTACCACCATAGAAGCGGTCAAGGTTCTTGAGAGGGAGGGCTTCAGGGCAGCAATACAGGATGCGATGGAGGCCTGTACAATAAAGGCGGAGGCAATGTAGGGCGTGGCCATTGTGGTCCGAATGCCGAAGGAGATCGTTTTATGCGTGCACAGAGCTTTTTGAAGGGAGCATCAGATCATGTTTCGAGATAAACTGATTATTCTTATCACGGCAGCCTTGGCGGTTGGCCTTACGGCTTCCTGCGGCAGGAGCGGACCGGCTGATGAGGCTCGGCCTGTGGCAGCGAAAGCCGATACAGAGGCAGTGACAGGAGAGGAAGCCGGAAAAGCCGGGGAAGCCCGGCCTGTTCCTGAAATGGCGGCAGAGGAAGCTTTAACGGAGGAGTCCGGTACAGCCGGAAGTGATGAGCCTGAGATCCAAGGGGAAGATGAAGATAAAGCTTTAACAGAATCCTCCGGGACGGATGCGGACTCTCAGTTTACAATTTTTGATCCGGGGCTTGAGCTTACCGTGACAGAGGGAACAGAGAAGTATGAGGGGTTTCAGGTAGAAAACATAATGCATTTTTCTGATGAGCTTCCGGATCTTATTTATCACTCATATATCCCGGATTCTTATGACGGAAGCAAGCCTTATGCGCTGTATATTGTTCTTCCGGGGCATGGCGGATACTACTCGGACATAGAAGACAGAGCCGAGAATATAAACGATGAACACTTTGCGGTGAACGCAAGGGAATATAATGACGAAATGATAATTATAGCTCCCCAGCCTAAGGACTATGAGGATGAACTGGGATCTCTTGGGGAAATGACAGAGATACATAAACCTCAGATGATCCGTCTCACGGAATACATGCTTTCTAACTATAATATAGACCGAAATAAGGTTTTCATCAGCGGCTATTCCCGCGGAGGAGAGATGATGTCGCTTATGGTTGCGGAAAGACCGGAGCTTTATACTGCGGCTTTGCATATTAGTTCCATATGGCGGGGGGATACTTCGGTCGTCGTCAAGGAGCATTTTCCTGTATATTTTGTGATAGGCGAATCGGACGAAGCCTATGGCTCTAAGCCTGTGGCAGGGACCTATGAGGAGATCGCGTCTGCGTACAGGCGGGAGGGGATCAGTGATGATGATATAAGGGAAATTGCAGTTCTTGATGTAAAGGATAAGGATTATTTTACCAGTCAGGGATATGACAATCAGCATTTAGGCGCGGATTTGTTTGCATATGACAGTAATGTAATGGGATGGCTGTTTTCGAGATGACGGTATAGCCTCAGACTCTGCAGGCTGTCATCGAGGAATTTTTATGGAGATATGGAGAAAAAAATCATTTTGGATAGGGATACTGTTCTTTATTGCGCTTAGCATTGCCACCTTACTGGTAATCCGAAGAGAACTTGGCGGACAAAACATCATCGAAGCGTTGATAGAAGCGGATGGACGATGGCTGGCTGTTGCCGGGGTTTCAATGCTGTTGTACATTTTAATTGACTGTCTTAATATAAGCAGCGGTATCCGGCACCTTGGATACGATGTCAGTTTTTCTCAGATGCTGTTATATTCCTTTGCCGGCTTTTTCTTCAGTTCGATCACGCCGTCCTCATCCGGCGGACAGCCCGGACAGATATATTATATGAGGAAAAATGGGATAAAGGTTTCGCACGGCTCTTTTTCCACACTATTAGCGCTTTTAAGCTACCAGACAATGGTATTCCTGTGGGGCGTGATCGGGATCCTCCGGGAGCGTGATTATTTCAGAAGCTTTGAGAGCGGATATAAATATGTTTTTTTGATCGGGTTCCTTCTGAACCTGTTTGCCACGGTATTTCTTTTATCAGTTCTTTTTTCGAAAAAAATGACCCGGATTTTGGCAGGAATTTTCATTTGGTTCTTTGGCGGGAAAAAGATCAGACCTGAAAAAAAGCACAGAATAATCAGATTCTTTGCCTCTTATCATTCGGTTTCCGTAATAATCAGAAAGAATAAGCCGGCATTATCAAGGATACTTATCAGATCCTTCCTGCAGATCGCTCTGTACAACTCGATCACGTTCATCTGTGCACGCGCTTTGGGAGTTGATTCGGCTGACTGGTTAACCTTTATATGCACACAGGCCGCTGTCTTTGTTTCGGTTTCCTCGCTTCCCTTTCCGGGAGCTGTCGGGATTTCGGAGCTCGGAATATGGACGTTTTACGGTAATTACATACCGGCGGATATGATAAAGAACGTAATGCTGCTCTCAAGATTCTTCAGCTTTTTTCTGCCGCTTATTGTAAGCGGAGCGGGAATCCTTATCATTCAGCTGAACATGAAGAAATATCTGAGGACACAATAGATCAAACGAAATAAAGGGTAGCTTATAGCGTGCGGCAAATTCATAACCGGTCTGACAGGATGCAGAAAGAATGGCCTCCGCATGAACCTTTCATATGCCTCCGGCTTTTTCAGCCTGATCTCTCTGAGCAAAGCCTCCCACTGTTTTTCTCCCTTTCGAGTGTTAGAATACAGAAGCAGACTCATCGTTGCAGAGGTTACCAGTTCAATATAATAATACAGATACTCTTTCTGGTTCTCGTTCTCTGATTTTTCCGGATCCAGATCATAAAGCAGTATCCTGTTGATCCTGATCTGCTGGTCAGTTCTGGAGACCATTACCTTATCGTTGACTGACTGATCCTCTCTTCCGATAAAGTATCTGTAGAGATTTACATCGAGATAGTAAATTGTTTTCACATACATCATGGGATAGCAGACGAAAAGATGATCTACATAATACGTATGTCTGGGCATCCTTATACCGGATTCTTTAATAAGGTCAGTCCGGAACGTGGCGGCATGCATCAGGATATATGATCCGCAGCTGAATCTGCCTATGTCGTCCCAGCCGATGATGCGGTTTTCAGGAAGTGCCTTTCTGTAATGTACAACTTTTTTTCTTCCTTCCAGATATTTTTCATAGACGTAATTTGTAACGATAAGATCCGGCAGGGAACCCGCCTCCGACAAATCCTGTATTTGTCTGATATACTTTTCCAGAGCTTCCTTATCCATGCGGTCATCGGAGTCGAGTACTCTGAAATACAGACCCTTTGCATCTTTGAGGCCTGCCATTATCGCGTCTCCATGCCCCCCGTTTTCTTTGTTTATTACACGTATCATATCAGGATGCTTTTGCGCATAGGCCTCGGCGATCTCGCCGGTTTCATCGGTGGAACCGTCATTTACAATTATTACTTCGATGCAGCGCCCGGCAGGCAATAGACTCTCTACCGCATATGACAGATACCGGCTGGCGTTATAGCTTGGAATTACCACTGTTAAAAGCTTTTGCATAATATGCCTGTCATTTCCTTTTACGTAAATTATAT
>CACZNY010000026.1 GCA_902782655.1 uncultured Lachnospiraceae bacterium | reverse complement strand
GGATAATATCGCAGCTTCCTTTGTGGAAAGGAAGATCAGAAGTATACTCCCGAAAATCCCCCATATGACACTGTTTTTCCTTATGTCATCAAAGATAACGAGGAGAAGCGCCAGAAGCAGGGCGAACTGGGCAGGGTTATTGACCATTCCATCCGGATAATAGAAAAGATAGGCGCGGGTATTATCAAGAATGCTCTGAAGCTTAAGCCAGCCTTGCATACAGCAGCCTCCTTAAAATACCTAAAAGCAGTCCGACACATGCAGGAGCAAGGCTTAAAACAACTGTTTTGATGCCTGCAGGCTCTTCCTGCAGAAAACATCCCAGTGCCGCTCCTGCTATCGTAAGCAGTGCGCACAGTCCGGTTCTTTTTATGCTCAGATTATCCTTATCAATGGAATCGCAAACGAAAACCATGAGCGCGAATTCATAAGGCCAGTATATAAGGTGATACGGAGTCCTCAGGGGCTCATAGGTTTTGCTCATCAAAAGCACGGACATGAAAAGAACGAGGATGAGAAAGAAACGGAGCAGCTGCTCCTTCCTGATATGCATGGCAAAGGCTGCAAAGGCATAGCTTATTACAGCCAGTAAAATATATATAACGATCATGATAACCTCAGCAGAGCGGATATTGCGTGCATAACGATATAGATGATATCATAATCAGGGAGTTACGGCAAAAGGGGACAGATAATGATAAACGAATCTCTTTATCTTTCACAATCATATAAAGATGCCTGGAGCGACTACATACGGTCACTGAAAAATCCTGATTTTCCGGTGTGGGATTACGTGATACTCACAGCTTCGGATGAGCATCAGGCTGAAGGCTTCAGGGCACAGCTGAAGGCGAGGGAAGGATATCTTCCGGGAAAGACCAGGTATGTGGTGATCCCGGATGAAGGAAACGTAAGAGTGGGCTCCGGAGGAGCCACGCTTTCTGCATTGAAATATATCAGATCCGGAGAGAAGGATTTCGACGGACTCCGGATCCTTGTGATACACAGCGGGGGTGACAGCAAACGGGTACCGCAGTATTCTGCACTTGGAAAGCTTTTCAGCCCCGTACCTCACGAGCTCCCCGATGGACGGGCATCTACACTCTTTGATGAGTTCATCATAACCATGTCTGCGGTGCCGGGAAGGATAAGGGAGGGAATGATGGTGATGAGCGGCGATGTGATGCTGCTCTTTAATCCTTTGCTGATAGACTACAGCGGACACGGGGCCGCCTGCATAAGCTTCAAGGAATCAGTGGAGACGGGAAAAAATCACGGCGTTTTCTTAAGAAGTGAAGACGGTTCCATGAGAGCTTTCCTGCATAAACAGAGCGTGGAGAACCTGAAGGCTTCGGGTGCAGTGAATGAATCCGGAGCGGTGGATATAGACACGGGGGTAGTGATCCTCGGAGTGGATGTGCTGAAATCCCTTTACGGCCTCATCACCACGAACGGACATCCGGATGAGGAAAAATACCGAGGAATGGTAAGCGAAAGCGTAAGGCTGTCTCTCTATGGGGATCTGTATTATCCTTTTGCCACGGAGGCTTCTTTTGAGGAATACATGCAGCAGCCGGCGGAAGGAGAGTACACGGAGGAGCTTAAGGAAGCAAGAAGAAGGATATGGGATGCGATCTCCTGCTTTAATATGAAGGTCATGAGGATGGCCCCTGCAAAATTCATACATTTCGGGACTACAAGAGAAGTCCTGAGCCTTATGAGCAGGGAAACCGAAAAATACAGAAACCTTGACTGGGGCGCCCGGACAGGCTGTGCCATGGACGGCAGGGCGGCAGGCTATAATTCCGTTCTGGGAAGAAAAAATGACATAGGGGAAGGCTGCTACCTTGAAGTATCCTATGTGCATGACGGGGTAAGGATCGGAAGCGGATCCGTGATATCATATCTCGACATATGCGAAGGAACCGATATACCGTCCGGAGTGGTAATGCACGGGCTTAAGCAGACAAACGGAAAATTCGTATGCCGGATATACGGCGTGGATGATAATCCAAAGGAGAAAAAGCTCTTTGGAAGAGAAATACCGGATGT
>CACZNY010000025.1 GCA_902782655.1 uncultured Lachnospiraceae bacterium | reverse complement strand
AATATAAACATTTAAGAGGACCGGGCTCGGTTTACGGGGATGCATGGGACTTTCGGACTAACGAGGAAGGAATAACAAGATTCTGGGAAGACGGACTTAAGAGAGGCGGCAGGTTCGAAAATGTTATAACCGTGGGGATGAGGGGCGAATTTGATTCAACGATCATGGGAGAGGACGCAACACTTAAGGATAATATTGATCTTCTACGGGATGTCTTAAAGACCCAGAACAGGCTTATAAAAGAAAACGTAAATGATGATCTTGATAAGGTGCCGAGGATGCTTGCCCTTTATAAGGAAGTGGAACCGTTTTTCTACGGTGATGAGGATACGAAGGGTCTTATGGGTGATCCGGAACTTGAAGGAGTTACCCTTATGCTGTGCGATGATAACTTCGGTAACTTAAGAACGCTTCCGACGGAACAGATGAGGGATCATAAGGGCGGCTACGGAATGTATTATCATTTTGATTACCATGGCTGGCCGATATCATATGAATGGATCAATTCAACATACCTGCCCAAGGTATGGGAGGAGATGACCATGGCCTACGAATTCGGGGTCAGGGACCTGTGGATAGTAAATGTCGGGGACATCTTTACAAATGAATATCCCCTGTCTTATTTTATGGCACTGGCATATGATTATGAGAAATGGGGTATAGATAACCATAACAGCGTATGGGAATTCAATACAGCCTTTGTTGACAGACAGTTTGGCTCGGGCTTCGATGATGCGACGAAGGAGGTGATATGCCGCCTTCTTATGGGATATACAAAGATCGCAGGTAACAGACGTCCGGAAGCCATGAATGATAAGGTATATCATCCTGTCAATTACGGAGAGCTTGAGGAACTGTCACTAAAGATCACTGAGCTTATGGAAACGGCAGACAGGGTAAGTGCCCTCTGCGATGAAGCTAATGCATTTACATTCTTCCAGCTTGTCGGTTATCCTCTGGTGGCAACGCTTAATCTTACCAGGATGTGGCTTGCCACAGCGGAGAATCATTTCTTCGCCGATATCGGAGCAGGTTTTGCAAAAAAGACTGCTGCTGAGGTCAGGACCAGGCTTAAGCTTGACAGGGCTCTTACCGAAAGACTTCACGAGCTTCATGACGGCAAGTGGTACGGAATGGGAATGTCCGAGCACGTCGGCTTTAATAACTGGAATGAAGAGGAGTGTAAGTTCCCTGTTTTATATGATTTTGAACCGGGCAATAAGGCAAGGATCACAGTGACGATACCGGGTACGGACCAGCATACGGAGGGCGGAGACTGGACAGGAAAGGAGCTTATCCTTCCGGATTTCCTTAATCCCTCCTGCAAGAGTGCTAGGATAATACTGTATTCGACCGGCAGCAAGGAAGCGGGATACGAGATAACATGCGATGTTCCCTGGATTGAGATTTCCGATATTAAGGGGATGTGTCCGGCTGATTTCTACGAGACAGTGTACATTAAACTCAACAGGGAAGCCGTTGGTGAGGATACATCTGCGACATTACGGATCAGGACGGACTCCGGGGAGACCGTGATCGCTGTGCCTGTCAGTATAAGGGACTGTACCGGTCTTCCGTTTAATACCTTTGTCTGGTGCGGATATGATAATACCGGAACGGCCGGCAGTGCATACAACTATATTTCCATGGAAGCCGAGCACTGTGCGGCATATAACGATACGGAAAAGGGAAGATTTGTTAAGCTTAAGGAATATGGGCGTACTCTTTCCGCCCTTAAGGCCTTTCCGGTGGAACTGTCCTATGATCCGCATAAGGATGCACCGTCGGTTGATTATCTTATTTTTGTTGACAGGGAGGATGAATATGCGGTCACGCTCTATCTTGCCCCGTCCAATCCGGTGACGATGGACAACAGGCTTGAATACGGTATTTCCGCTGCTCCGGGTAATCAGGCGGGTAAGGAAAAATGGGATGAGGAAATAGAGATGATCAATTCGGTTCCCGATGATTTCAGGGTTGGGGATAACAACCTTTTCTGGGGACAGGGAGTTCTTGACAATATAAGAAGATCTTCATGCGAACTTGTTCTTAATAAGGGACTTAACACTATCAGGATATTTGCGGCAAGTCCTGCCTTTATTCTTGAGAAGATAGTGATAACCGAGGCCGGTAATACTCTTCCATATTCGTATCTGGGTCCCGGTGAAACTTATCATACATGATTACTGCCACAGGGGAAGATACTACGGAAGAACTCTTGTACTTACATTGTATTTTGTGTTAAACTATCCGGGTTGTCAGCAACAGGAAGTCAGAAGGCTCTCATCCGCCGGATGAGCAGAAGCCTTGTGACAGATACGGAGAACAGCCATGAAAGAAAACAAAATGGGCACCATGCCCGTCAACAAGCTCATAATAAATATAGGGTTGCCCATGATCTTATCCATGCTCGTACAGGCATTGTATAATGTGGTCGATTCGATATTTGTGGCAAGGATAACAGACGGTACGGCAGCAGGATCTGCAGGTACCGCGGCTCTTGTGGCGGTGGGAATGGCCTTTCCCTTTCAGATGCTTCTTGTGGCGGTGGGAGCGGGAACAGGCGTGGGAGTCAATTCGCTTCTATCTAAGGCCCTTGGCGAGAAAGACCACGAGACGGTGGAAAGGGCTGCCAACAACGGTGTATTCCTGTCGATAGTGAGTGCAGTGGTTTTCTTTATAATAGGTAAGTTCTTTGCCGGGATGCTTATCCGCTCTCAGGGTGGAGACGGTCTGGCTCTTAAGTACGGAACACAGTATCTGTCAATTGTCTTTATGTGTTCCTTCGGCATATACATGCAGTTTATTTTTGAGAGGCTTCTGCAGTCCACAGGTAAGACCTTCTATTCCATGATAACGCAGATGACGGGTGCGGTAATAAACATAGTCCTTGATCCTATCCTTATTTTCGGCATGTTCGGATTCCCGGAGCTTAAGGTGGCGGGGGCTGCCGTCGCTACGGTCACAGGTCAGATCATTGCCGCATGTATGGGCCTTTTTCTTAATCTTAAGAAAAATCACGAAATAAAGATAAATCTCAGGGGATTCAAGCCGCACGGCCCTACAATAGGCAGGATATATGCAGTGGGCGTACCCACAATGATCATGCAGTCCATAGGTTCTGTAATGACATATTGCATGAACAGGATACTTGTGTCGCTGAACGATGCGGCAGTGGCAGTCTTTACCGTATACTTTAAACTCCAGAGCCTTTTCTTTATGCCCCTGTTCGGCTTAAACAACGGACTTATTCCCATTCTTGCATATAACTACGGAGCAAGGAAGCGCAAGCGTATGATTTCGGCAATAAAGATATGTATGCTGTACGCTTTCGGATTTGCATCGGTCGGGTTCCTTCTCTTCAGGCTGATACCCGATAAGCTTCTCCTTATTTTCAATACAGGAGATGCTTCTCTTATCACATACGGGGTTCCGGCTCTTAAGATAATAGCATGGCATTACCTGCTTGCCTGGTTCTGCATTATCGGGGGAACCGTATACCAGTCACTGGGAAACGGTATGTATTCCCTTATAGTGTCAGTGGCAAGGCAGCTTCTCGTGCTTATTCCGGCTGCATACATACTTGCAAGGATAGGAGGCCTTGACCTTATATGGTGGTCCTTCCCGATAGCGGAACTCATGTCCTTTGCCGTCAACTGCTATTTTATGTACAGGATTAATAAAGATATCATAAGCAAAGTCCCTGATGGGGTATGAGGAGAGAAATTAAAATGGTTCGACTCGCCAGCCGAACCATTTCTTATATAAATTTATTAGAGGGAGGATGTGAGGCCTTGCCTCACGCTT